>DAIQNO010000044.1:0-12199 GCA_036788355.1 Opitutales bacterium
AGGGGCCGCGCCGTGCGGAGGAAGGCACTGCTTCGAAGTTGGCCAACTCGCCGACGCTGATCGTAACGGCGCGTTGCCCGGCTTCCCATCGCATCTTTCGGAATCAATCGCCCTTCCATTCACGAAGCAATTGTCAAACGGAGGGCAAGCCGGACTTACGAGGAAAGTGGTGGACCGAGGTTAGGGAAAATCGGGAAAAGAGTGGGTCATTCGTAGTGACCCCTGGCTTGGGCAATGACAAGGGTATCTTCGATGACGCGGTAGATCAATCGATGTTCCTGATCTATCCGCTTGGACCACCACCCCGATAGTTCGCCTTTGAGCGGTTCTGGTTTCCCGGTACCTCCAAAAGGGTCTCTCTGACTTTCTTCGATCAGACGAAGTAATCGCTTTGCCAATTTTGGATCGTTTTGCACCCAATACTGCAGGTCTTCAAACGCTCGGGATTTAAGTTCCAAGCGCATGTCGTAAATCCTCAACCGAATCAAAGTGTAAATGTCCCGGCGTCTCTTCGGCGATGGCCTCGCGTAGGCGCAGGGCGTTATGACTCGAGGCCAGTAACGTCTCGGTGGTGTCGCCCTCATTTTGGCGAACCGGCTCCGAAGAGCCTAAGGTTTTGGCGATCACAAATTCCTTGATCGTCATTCCTGCAAAAGTAGCCAGGGTTTTGATCTGCCGGTGTTGTTGTGGGTCAATTTCAATGGTTAATCTGCTCATATAGCTGAAGTTCCCAATTTTATCAACATTGTCAACTCCGGCTTTAGACCACCACCCAGCTACCTCTTTCTGCAAAGCAGGCGGGCCTACGGGGTTATTCATCGATTTACAAGGTGATAACGCGGAATTTCTGGATCGCGGGGTGGCTCTGGATGGCTTCGATGGCGGCGGGTGACGGCTGGCTGTCGATTTCGTAAACGCTAACCGCGAAGCCTTGGCCCTGGTCGCGGGCCAGGGACAGGTTGGCGATGTTGACTCCGTCGTTGCCGAGGGTGGTGCCGAGAAAGCCGACGATGCCCGGAACGTCGTTGTTTTTGAGCACCAGGAGGCGTCCACGGGTATTGACCTCGACGGCGTGGCCGTCGATCTCGACAATCCGGGGTTCTTGGGATTTTCCGTAGAGGGTTCCGCAGACGGTGCGCGATTTACCGGATTGGGAACGGGCTTGGACGGCGATCAGCTCGTTGTAATCGCCCTCGGCACTACTCTTGATGGCCTCGACGCGGATGCCGAGTTCGGCGAACTTCTTTGGGGCATTGACATCGTTGACGTTGGGCGAGATGGCCCGCAGGTAGCCGCGCTGGATGGCCCGAGAAACGGGCGTCACGTTGAGGTCGTTGAGCTTACCGGTGTAGGTAATGGTCAGTTGGGTGGCCTGTTCTTCGCCGAGGCCGAGTTGTTGAACGAAGGTGCCGAGTTTTTCGGCCAGGTTTAGGTAGGGTCGGAGCTGCTCCAGCGTCTTGGGGTCCACACTGGGGGCGTTGACGGCGTTACGCACCATGCCGCCGTTGAGGGCCTCGATCATCTGCTCGGCAATCTCGACGCCGACGCTTTCCTGGGCCTCGATGGTGGAGGCACCGAGGTGGGGGGTCAGGTTGATGTTGGGGGCCTTGCGCAGGGGGTGGTCGGCGGGAGGGGGTTCTTGCTCAAAGACATCCAGCCCCGCACCACCGACGCGACCGCTGTGCAGGGCAGCCGCCAAGGCAATCTCGTCGATGATGCCACCGCGGGCGACGTTGATGAGTTTCACCCCGTGCTTCATCTTGGCGATGGCACCGGCATCGACGAGGTAGCGCTCTGGCTTGGGGACGTGGAAGGTGATGTAGTCGCTGCGTCCAAAAAGGGTATCCAGCTCGACCTTTTCCACGTCCAGGCTGGCGGCGCGTTCTGGGGTGACGTAAGGATCGAAGGCGAGGACTTTCATCTCGAAAGCCTGGGCACGGCGGGCGACCTCGGTGCCGATGCGACCGAGCCCGCAGATCCCAAGGGTCTTACCACGTAGCTCGGTGCCGACGGAGAGGGTCTTTCGGGGAAAGCCACCGGCCTTCATTTCGGCGTCTGCCGCGCAGATGGGGCGCGCCGCGCAGAGAATATGGGTAAAAGTCAGTTCGGCGGTGGCGATGGTGTTGCCGCCGGGGGTATTCATCACGATGACCCCGCGATCGGTGGCGGCGTCGATATTGACGTTGTCCACGCCGACCCCGGCTCGTCCGACGACCTTGAGCCCCGTTGCGGCCTGCAACACGGAAGCGTCAATCTGGCTGTCGGAGCGCACCGCGATGCCCGCGGCGTCCGCGTGTTGCTGCACCAGCTCCAACACCTGGCCAGGGTGTTTTTTCGGATCCCAGCCAATCACGGCTTCCCACGCCACGACCACTTCGTAGCCCTTTTGTTGGCGGAAAAGAGAGATGCCGGCATCGGCAATTTTATCAAGCACGAGGATTTTCATGGTCACAGGAGAAAGAGGTCGTTTTGGCCTTGGTTGAAGAAGAAACGCCCGCCACCGGATGGCAACCCCAGACTTTGCTTTGCGAGCCTGCCGATGACTGGGCCACGACGCTGACCGCAGCGTGGCGGCATTGATCGCTGTCGCCTCAGTGCGATAGCGCGATGAACGGAGCTGACTGCCCAGCGGCCTCGGGCACTTTGCCGGCAGTAGGCCGCGGTTAGGGAAGACTGAGGGGACTGAAAACTGAGGGTAGGGGCAACGGAGGACAGGGGAAGGCAAGGGCACGGTAAAGCGAGGGGAGAGGAAAGCGTGGGGAGAGGAAACCGAGGGCAGCGGGTCAAAAGGGGTGGATTAGTGGATGGGTAGATGGGTGAGAGTTGGATGGCTGAAGGGGTAGGATAGTGAAGAGGTGGAAGGGGTGGGATGCTGAAGGGGCTGAAGGGTAAAGGGGTGGGAGGGTCAAGAGGTGGGATGGTGAAGAGGTGGGATGGGTAAATCAAATTAAGCATGGTGGTAGTTTACCAGAAATCCCGGTCGGATTCCAGACTTCGCATCACTCCAGTGGCTCCAGACCCAAAATTTTTACAAAGTTCTCGCGGTCAACGGTTTAAGTTGTAGGGATAAGTGGTGACATTTTTCAGTGAAAATCGGGGCCTCTTCGCGGCTGATTGCCGCAGAATGCGATGGTCAGCGAATCGCCGATCTGGCGACAGGAGGGCGCAAAGGACGCGGAGAACGGGTTACCGAAAGAGGGGGGAATTGGGTACTAGGTCGTCCAGGTGAGGATCACCATCTGGCCGACGCCGACAACGAAGCCGAGGACGGCACCGAGGGCCTCGATTTGGCGAAACTCTCGGCTGGCGAGGCGGAGGACCATGCCCTCGAGGGTTTCAACGTCGAAAGTGGCGATTTTGTGGCGGATGATTTCCCGGATGCGTTGTTGTTGCTCTGCTTCGGCAAGGATTTCGTTCTGAAGCCGCGATAGTTCTTCGAGGATGACGTTGGTGGCGATGCGTTCAAGGTGTTGCACGAGGATCGGCTCGACGGTGCCGCCGAACATCGGGACTTTGCGGATTTGCGGAGCGATCCGTTGGCGCACCAGGCGCACGACCGCCCGCTCCGCGTGTTCTTCGAGGTTGAGCTGGGAGACTTGCTCTCGCAGGAACTGCTGGCCGAGCAGCTCGTGTTGGACAATTTCGGCGATGCGGTCGGCGATGTCGTCCTGTCGCTGGGGGATGAGGCCCTGAATCGTCCACGGCCCGATTTTCAGGGGCTTTCGCGGGTGAAAGAGCATCCGGATAGCCAGCCAGTTGGTCAGCCAGCCGATCAAGGCGGTGACGAGCGGCATCCAGAGCCAGAGTTGCCAGGTGACCATTCTGAGCAGTATTACCGAACTTGTACTGCCCTAGCGAGCGTTGTTCTGCGACGGGTGGTGGTTGGGGCTTTACTGGGGGCGGCGACGTCGTAACCGTAGCGGGGTGCCTGAGATGTCACCGGTTCCCGCTGTTGATCAAAATCCACCGATCGAGGTGCCGGCTAGCCCGGCTCCACTCACTGCGGGTGGGCAGCCCGGATGGCGGCTGGTTTTGGCCAGTGCCTCACCACGTCGCTCGGAACTTTTAGGAAAGCTTGGGGTGGCGTTTTCGGTGGCGGTTGCGGAGGTTCAAGAGCACGAGGAACCGACCAGCGACCCGGTGGAGACGGTGCGCCACAATGCAGCGTTGAAGGCGGCAGCGGTGGCTGCTCAGGCCCAGGGGGACGTTTTGGTGATCGGGGCCGATACGGTGGTGGCGATCGATGGCGTTGTGTTGCACAAACCGGCGGATTTTGGCGAGGCGCGGGCGATGCTGCGGCGTCTCAGCGGGCGCACTCACGAGGTGTTCACGGGGGTCTGCCTGCACGAGGCACCGGGCGGGCCGGTCGAGACCTCCCACCACCGTAGCGCGGTGACTTTTCACCCGCTGGATGACGCTGTGATCGACCAGTATTTTGCGCTGGTCAATCCGCTTGATAAGGCCGGTGCCTACGGCATTCAGACAGGCCGAGAGCTGATTGTGGCCCGCGTGGAAGGATCGGTGGCCAATGTGATGGGCCTGCCGATCGAGTGGCTGGCCCAGCGCCTGAAAAGTTGGCCAAGGTAGGAGGCGGAGGCCTGAGTTAAAACCTGGCGGCTTGAGGTGGGGCTCTGCGGACTGAAGAAATGCTCCCCACTCTGGTTTTACTGAAACTGGGCGGTGCTGGGGTGGTTGGCGGTTACGGTCGGACGGCGCAGGGCAGGAGGGCGGCGTCTTTCATGCCGTGGATGATCTTTTTATCGGCGGGGCAGAAGGTGGCAAGGGCTCCCACGAGTTGCACTTCCTCGCCGTGCACGAGGTAGTAGGGGCAGAGTCGCAGGCGGCCTTCCATCGGCACGACTTGGCCGTCTTCCTGGTAAACCGGGTGGGTCAGTCGGCACGGCTTGCGATACGTCTGGAGAATGTGCAGGGTCTCCGGGGCGAGGTCGGTGGCGTTTTCCAGGGCGTCGAGCCATTCTTCGCGGGAGTGGTCGCTGCCGAGGACGACACTGCGGGCTCCCCAGGCCGTTTCGTGAAAGCCGCTGACCTTGAGGATCAGGTTACGTTCCTTCTGGGACGCTTCGGCGAGTTCTTCCCAGCGACGGATGGGTTTCCCGTTGACCAGTGGGGCATCCAGAACGGCGTTGGGGGGTAGCTCGACGGGATCGACGACCCAAGACTGCGGAATGAGCTGCTGCAGGCGCTTAAAGTCGGCCCGCGGCAGGCTCTCTCGCCAGTAGGGCTCCAGGACGTGGTGGTGAAAGAGGGCCAGGTTGAGCTTTTCCTCCTGGTAGGCCTTCATCGGGGGCGTGCAGGCAACTTCGCCGGCCTCCACTGCTGCAAAAATGGCCTGCGCGGTGCGGATGTTACCGGTGTCGAACAACTCCCAGAATCGGTAGATAATGTCGATCGGCTCCGGGCTGCCCTCCACCGGGATGCTCAGACCCTGGCCAAGGGGCATCACCTGATCCGGGTGGCGGACATGGACGCGGTGGCCCAGCTCGCGAAGGTGGCGTGCCAGGTAGTCGTATTCCGGGCGGTAGGTGGCAGCCTCATCACTCACCACGATACAAATCAGCGGGTCGGGCTCCGGGCTTTGGGCCGCAATGGCTCGATACCACGTCGTAAAAATCCCCTGAGGCCCGCCAAGGACAGTGGGAAACTCGTGGCTGTAGAGCTGGTTGAGGAAGGCCGTCAGTCCGAGACCGCCCGGCACGCTGTCTAGCTCGGTCAGCGCAAAACCGTCGTCGCACAGGAGGAGATCCGGGCGGATCAGAATCGGCGTGTGGCCGCGCAGGGCCTTCAGGCGTCCGTGCTCGACGATCCGCAGGGGCTTACCGCGATCCAGGTAGTCGTGAACCCAGGGGGCCACCAGCTCGCGGTTGCGGAGGAGATTCTTGCCCTCAACGGAGCGCCGGTAGAGTTGCTCAATGCCTTGGTAGAAAGCGTGGCAGGCCCGACCTACGGCCTCCAGCTCGGCAACTTGCTCCGAAGTCAACCACCACGGCTCGGGCGAGAGGCGCCAGGTCTTATTCTCGAAGAGCGGCTGCCCGCCGAGGGCCGCTCGCAGCCGCTGCAGGGGCAGGCCGGCGGACTTTGGCGCGGAGGCAGCCTGTCCGTCTAGCTGGGGCTCTGTGGCAGTCGGGGAGAGCGAGGCAGCGTTCATCTGATCCGCAAGGTGCCTGAGCCGCCAGAAGGTGTCCAGTGCTGAGGTGAGATCGTCTCGGCGCAAACCGGCAGGGAGAGGGCGACCGTGCAATCCCAGAGAAAGCGACTTTCCCGCTTGTTTTCCGCCATTGGTTGGGTTGAATTACCGGTCTAATGGTGACGGAACCCTACCTCCAACGGCTTTTTGCGGAACGCATCGGCGGCCTCAACTACGGCAAAAGCAACGTCATTTATAAGTTCGAGAAGATCAAGCGGGCTAAGGCGGCGGCCCGGGCGGCCCATCCTGAGGTCGCATTGATCGACATGGGTGTCGGTGAGCCCGATGCGATGGCCTTTCCGGAGGTGGTGGCGGCCCTGCGGGACGCTGCTGGACGGCCCGAAAACCGTGGCTACGCAGATAATGGCGGTGCGGCCTTTCAAGCAGCCGCAGCCCGCTACATGCAGCGCATTTTCGGCGTGGAGATCGACGCCAATGCAGAGGTTTTGCACTCCATCGGTTCCAAGGCTGCTCTGAGTATCCTGCCGGCTGCTTTCATCAATCCAGGGGATGTGACGCTGATGACCACGCCCGGATACCCGGTCTTTGGCACCCACGCCCGCTATTACGGTGGTGAAGTCTATAACCTCCCCTTGACTGCTGAGCGCGGCTTTTTACCCGATCTCAGAGGCATTCCGTCGGACATCCTGAGCCGCGCCAAAGTTCTAGTGCTGAACTACCCCAATAACCCAACGGGAGCCAGTGCGACCCGGGAGTTTTTCTCGGAGGTCGTAGCTTTCGCGAAGCAGCACGAAATTCTGGTGATCCATGACGCCGCTTACGCGGCCTTGATTTTTGAGGGGCAACCTCTTTCGATTTTGCAGGTTCCGGGGGCCAAGGAGGTAGCCATTGAGCTGCATTCTCTGTCCAAGGGGTTTAACATGACCGGTTGGCGGATTGGCTTTGTCTGCGGCAATGCTCTCGCGGTGCGGGCCTACGGGGACGTGAAAGACAACACCGACAGCGGCCAGTTTTTGGCGATCCAAGAGGCTGCGGCATCCGCCCTCGACCACCCAGACATCACGGCTGCCATTGCCGCGAAATACTCCCGTCGGATGGACAGCCTAGTGGCGATTTTGCGAAAATCGGGCTTTACCGTGACGAAGCCAGCGGCGAGTTTTTTCCTTTACGGCCCAGCACCGAAGTCCGCCACCAGGCCCGACGGCACCATGGCAGAGTTCAAGGATGCGGAAGCGTTCTCGCAGTTTATGATTACCGAGCTGCTGATTTCGACGGTGCCCTGGGACGATGCGGGGGCTTTCGTGCGCTTTTCCGTCACCTTTGCTGCTGCGGATCAATCAGCAGAGGCGGAAACTCTGGCCGAGGTCGACCGCCGACTCTCGGCTTACCGTTTTACCTGGTAGCAACCGGAGGCCAAGGTGCCGACGGCCTCGGCAGTAAGTCGGCGAGCCCGCCGGTCTTGCCAGGGCCACCGTTATTTACCACCCAAAAAAAGAGTCCCGATAGACCCCTGATGGAGACGGTGCTCGATGTTCTGCGCAAAACGGAGGCCTTTCTTGCGAGTAAGGGGATTGAGCGGGCCAAGATCGACGCAGAGTGGCTGGTGGCGCACGGTCTTAAGGTTCAGCGATTGCAGCTTTTCCTGCAGCACGACCGACCGTTGGCCGAGGCCGACCTCGCGGCCATCCGCCCCCTGGTGATGCGCCGCGCCAAGCGGGAGCCCCTCGCTTACATTCTCGGTGAGCAACCCTTCATGGGCCTTCACCTGCGCGCGGATCGCCGGGCACTGATTCCGCGTCCAGAGACGGAGGAACTCGTCGAGCTGGTTCATCGGCAGTGCCCAGAACCACCGCAGCGGGTGCTCGACCTGGGTACGGGCACGGGGGCTCTGGCCTTGGCCCTGGCGCAGCTCTGGCCAACCGCCACGGTCGTGGCCACCGACGCCTCCTCCGACGCCCTCGGTTTGGCCCAAGAGAACGCCGCCCGCAACGGCCTGGCAGACCGCGTGTCGTTCCTCCACGGCCCGTGGTGGAGCCCGGTGGAGGGCACTTTTGACTTGATCGTTTCTAACCCCCCGTACGTCACCGAGGCTGATTGGGCGGAAACGGCGCCCGAAGTGCGGCAGTGGGAGCCGAAGAGTGCCCTGATAGCCGCGGATGAGGGTCTGGCCGATCTCCGCTCGATTTTGGCCGGTGCTCGGAAGCACCTCTCCCCGTCTGGGCTTCTCGCGCTGGAAGCGGGTCTCGGGCAGCCGGAGGTCTTAGCCGCCGAGGCGCTGGCCTTGGGCTTCCCGTCGGCCAATACCCACCGCGACATCACCCGCCGCCCGCGCTTCCTGTTGGCCCGGAACGGCTAGGCGGCCCGGAAAGGCTAGGTGGCTCGGAACGGCTAGGTGCCCCGGATGTCGACTCGTTTTAGCCAGGGGGAGTCCCGAAGTCTCACGCAATGGAAAAAGCGCTCAAGTTGGGGCGAGGAGGTATTCTGGGTTGAGTTTTTCGAGGGTGCGGTGGGTGAAGCGGCCATCGCGTCGGATGGTGACGCCGTCAAAGCGGATCTCCCCGCCCCCATACTCTGGGGTCTGAATGCAGACCAAGTCCCAGTGGACGTTAGACCGGTTGCCGTTGTCAGCAATTTCATAAGCCTGGCCCGGCGTGAAGTGGAACGATCCGGCGATTTTCTCGTCGAAAAGAATGTCCCGGATGGGCTTGGTGATGTGAGGGTTGAAGGCGATGGCGAACTCCCCGATGAAGCGCGCCCCGTCGTCTTGGTCGAGGATCTGGTTGAGGCGGGCGGTGTCACTCCCAGTGGCTTTGACAATGCGCCCGGCGGAGAACTCCAGGCGGATATTGTCGAAAGCGTGGCCTTGGTAAACCGTAGGGGCGTTGAAGGTAATAACGCCCTCGACACTGTCACGGATCGGGGCAGTAAAAACTTCTCCGTCCGGGATGTTGTATTCCCCACCGCAGGGGATGGCGGGAATGCCCTTGATCGAAAAATGGAGATCGGTGCCGGGGCCGATAATGTCCACCTGATCGGTCTTTTCCATGAGGCGCTTCAAGGCGGTCATCCCAGGCTTAAGGCGGGCGTAATCGAGGGTGCAGACGCGGAAAAAGTAGTCCTCGAAGGCGGCGGTGCTCATCATCGCCTGCTGAGCCATAGCACCATGAGGCCAGCGCAGAACGACCCAACGGCTGTGGTTGACCCGTTGCTCCACGACGGGCTTCGTCGCAGCGGTAAAGGCCCGCATTCTGCTGGGCGGGATGTCGCACTGCTCAAAGATGTTGAGCCCCCCGCGGAGGCCGATGTAAACCGACATGGCCTTCATCTGTTCCAACTCGTAGGCGGCCAGCGTCGCAAATTGCTCATCGGTGCCTTCCGCGATCAACTGGCGGTTCAGTCGGGCGCTACGGAGGTTGACGAAAGCGTGGGCCTTGCGGCGCTGGACGCCCTGCACCAGTGCCTCAACCATGGCTTCTGGTACGTCGAAGGCGTCGATCAGAACCTTGTCGCTGCGCTTCACCTTGGTTGAAAAACCCAGCAGCGTATCGGCCAGCGCGGTGTAGCGAGTATCCATGGCCTCGAACGTGTCTGCCTGGGGTGGGAAACGTCAACCGCGCAATGTAAAATTGGGGCGAGGGTAAGTGGCTTTTCCGAGGTTGTTTTCGCGAGTCGATCGGAGGGTTTAGGGGAAACGCGCCGGCGAGTTCTCGCTTGCCGGGCCGTGCCGGTGGAGTTGAGTTTTGTGCGGTGCGCTTTTCAAAATACCACGCTTTAGGGAACGATTACCTTGTTTTAGAGCCGGGCGATGCTCCGGACTTTTTTTCGCCCGACCAGGTGAGGGCGATCTGCCATCGGCATTACGGGCTAGGGTCGGACGGTATCCTTTACGGGCCGCTGCCAACGGCTGGGGCTGATTTTGGGCTGCAAATTTGGAACCCCGACGGGTCGCCGGCTGAGAAGAGCGGCAACGGCCTCCGGATTTTTGCGCGTCATCTTCTCGCGACGGGGAGGGTCAAAGAAGAGCCGTTTACAGTGGAGACGCCGGGCGGGGTGGTGGCCTGTCAGGTCAGCGATGGTGGGGTCTCAATCCGGGTCGAGATGGGGCGGGTTTCTTTTGACGCCGCGGCCATCCCGGTTTTGGGGGAAACCGGCGAGGTGCTGGATCGGGCCTGGGAGGTCGGCGGAGAGGCGTTGCGCTTCGCTGCGGCAACCATCGGGAACCCCCACGTGGTGGTGCTGACGGGCCCGGTGAACCCTGAGCGGACGCGGAGACTGGGGCCGCTGATCGAGAATGCTACGGGATTGTTTCCGAAGCGCACCAATGTCCAGTTTTTGCAGGTGCGGGATCGCCGGAACCTCCAGATCGAAATCTGGGAGCGCGGGGCGGGTTACACCTTGGCCAGCGGGTCGAGTAGCAGCGCGGCGGCAGCGGTGGCGCGGCGCCTCGACCTTTGCGATGCCGACGTGACGGTGCATTGCCCCGGCGGGGCCATCGGCATCAGCATCGACCCGGAGTTTCGGATCACGATGACGGGGCCGGCAACCCCCGTCGGCACCTATGAGCTGGCCCCTGGCGTCGCCGATCAGCAGCTTCCTCCGGGTGCCTAGGACGGCGGCTACGCTGACATTTCAAGGACGCTCCGCAGTCTCCGTGGGTCTGATGGCTAAGGTGGCCTCCGGGCGGCGCAGGCTCAGCTGTCGTCCGAGGCTCAGGCGGTGGATTTTGGCGTTGTGGCGGACATCGACGGGCATCTTGGTGACGCGGAAGACCGGCAACGCTGCCACGGCGGGCGGTAGAACGGTCTTCAAGATCAGCACCGAGGCCCGGAGGCCGGTCAGAACGACAGTCCATTTCGCGCCAGGGGCCAGTTCGATGGCAAGGGCTGGGGTGCGAAGTGAGCCGGTGGGCTTGGCCGTCGTCGCAGAGGCCAGAAGCGCCACGCAGCCGCCCGCTGGATCTGGTGGGTGGCTGGGGTAGAGGCCGATCAGCGCGCTCCGTCGGATCCCAGGGAGGGCGTTGACGATGCCTTCAACGGGCTCGGTGTAGAGGATGCCCGCTGGCGTGGGCAGAGACTCCGCCAGCCTGCCATAGAACCAAAGTCGGCCCTCGGCATCCAGGCGGCCGACATCGCCCATCCGGTGCCACAGTCGCGTTGGGAAATCGCCCTGGGTGGTCGGGTCGCCCATGGTGCTTTCAACGAACTTGCTGGAAAACGTTGCTTCTGGGCGGCGCAGGTAGCCTCGGGTCACCGTCGGGCCGGTGACGACAATCTCCCCGAGCTCGCCAGCGGGGAGCTCTGGGGGCAGTTCCGGCAGGTCTGGGAGCGTGGGAACAACCTCGCCGGGCACGATCTCTTCCGTGGGTGACGACTGCGTCAGCGGGTAGAGGGCGGTTGGGGCCTCAGCCCTGGCAACGATGCGGATGGTGACGCCTGGGAGGGGTCGCCCGACGCAGGTGCCGCGACCCAAGGCCGTCTGTGCCGCCGTTTCCCCGAGGATTTCGGTGGAGGCGATAGAACTCACCGGGAGCACCTCGGTGGCGCCGTAAGGGGTGAAAATTCGGGCGGCTGGCAGCACGCTTTGTAGCTCATGTAGCAGGCGGAAAGGTGCTGGTGCCCCGGCCATCAGCACCCGCTGGATACCCGGCAGCGTCTCACCCCGTTTGAGCAGGTGCCGGGCCAGGCGATCCCAGAGAGCAGGGGAGCCAAAACTGCTGGTGACTTCGTAATCGCGGATCACCGCAGCCACCCGTGCTGGACACGCCGCCGCCGGGCGGCTCGGGTTGATCGGCGGCACCACGGTCGTGACGCCGAAGGCTGGGTTAAACAGCGCGAAAATCGGCAACATCGGCAGGTCAACCCCGCCACGGGAGATGTCAAAAGCGTCACGGATGGCCGTCACCTGGGCGTCGAAAGCACCGTGGTGGTAGCAGACCCCCTTGGCCGGCCCAGTAGAGCCGGAGGTAAATAGAATTGCGGCCAGCTCGCCGGCGGTGGTTAAGACGGGACGCTCTGGCGTTGGAAGCTGCTGAGC
>DAIQNO010000045.1:0-12174 GCA_036788355.1 Opitutales bacterium
ATGCCGTCAGCCTGCGCCAACGGCAATCAGTATCCATCGACCACAGCCATCACGCCCGCTCCTCAACGACTTTCCTTCGGAACCTGTTTTAAGTGCGGACGGGTTGCAGGATGCGGATGGCGGCACGTCCGAGGCGGCGCACCAAGAACCAGTTAAGCCCTCCTTCCGCCGTGCGGGCACCCAGACCCTTGGCGATGCCGCTGCCAGCCGCCGGGATCCACTCCGCGAGGCCCTGCCCCAGTTGGTCGGCAGCCTCTTCAGCCCCCTCGCCCGCCACGCCAGCGAGGAAAGTCTGGGCCACGCACTGGCCGAGGAGGATGGCAGATTGGCCAAAGGACGGCCGGAGATGATACAGCTTGAGCAGGTCGCCCAGCATCGCCGTGCAGGTGTAAGCGATGATCATCTGGTCCAGGAGCGGATTCGGGGAGGCCGCCGTGGCCAGGCCAGCCCGGCGGGCGTAGCTGTCCACCCGCTGAGCCGCCAGTGCATCCAGCGGCTTTTGAAAAACGCTGACGTATTCCGCGATCCATTGGGCCGGCGCATTGCCACGCGACCGCTCCAGGAGAGAAGCCCGAGCCCGCACTAAGACAGCCTCGCGCTCCGGTGGCAGCCCGGTGCCGCCGCTGCCCCAGTCCCCGAACACTCCAGATTTATGACCTCCTCCACGCGAGGCCCGCCCACCACGGCCGATCCTGCGGTTCCGCGAGGCGGAACCGGGCGCTTGCGTGCCAAGGTCGGCAGGGTAGTCGGTCAGGTAAGTCCGCAGCCGTTGCACCGCCTCGCTGGCTTGCTCCGCCGCCAACGATTGCAATTCCCGTCGCTCTTGCAGCGCCTGAATGGCCTTCAGGGAAACTTGGTGGTTGCCCCGGAGTCGCAAGGCAAAGCCAAAGAACCGCAGGAGATAGCCCGCGATGATCGCGGCGAGAGCGACCACCATGCCGCCCATAACCCAGTTCCACGGTTGCGGTATGGTTTCCCAGACTTGGTAAAACGAGGCCAGCTGAGCCACAGAAACCAAGCCCAACACGCAGGCCAGCAAGAGACAGGCACTGCTGGCCCAGCGCAGCAGTGGCTTGGGCCAGCGGAAGGTGCCGGGGCTACCCTCTTCGGCGAGCTGGCGCAAAACCCGCTCCCGCAGCACGGCGGCTTCCTGAGCCTCAAAAGCCGCCGTCTCTTCCGTGGAAATCCAGCGTCCGCCCGTCGGTCGCGGGTCCGGCACCCCCAGGCCATTGTCGCCCCAACGCCAACTCTCCGACCAGGGACGGCCGGACCCATCGCCCTCGGGGACTTCCGGCTCGGCCAGTCGTTCCGTTACCGCCTCGGCCAGTCGTTCCGTCACTGCCGCAGCCAAAACCGGGCCAGCGGAAACCGGACGAGCCTCCTGCGCCGTTTCCTCATCGTTGCGATGCGGCGGCACGTCCAACAGGGCCTCAGGGTCGTTGAGGGCCCGGAAGCTGCGGTCGGAAGGCAATATCTCGGAGCGACGGAGCACCCCGACTCGCAAAGCGGCCGTCGTGAGGTCGTCCTCCAAAGCGGAATCAGCGCGATTTTGGTCCAGCGGGCCACGGGGGGGCGGGGCTTTCCCTGCCGGGCTGGAAATAGCCGGGTCGAGCCCGTCCGTTCGAGTCCTCGCGATGCGACCCAGCTCTAGCTCCGGCGAAAGTGCCGTCGGCGTCGCGGTTCTCGGTGCTTTGGAAACGGATACAGTAGCCCGGCGCCCCGGCAGCGGTGGCGGGGGCAAAGCCCCAAAAGGGTCGCCGAGATCGCCCAAAATCGGGGCTGGCGGTGATTCACGCGCAATCATTTTCAAGCAGCCTAAACCAAAAATCCCGCTCTCGGCAAGGCTTTACCATGAACAACGAGGGGTCGGCTGATCACCGGTGCGATTTTGCCGCAAAGCTCCGGCATCCACTGCAGACGCGAGGTGACCTGCAGACCTGAAATGAAGTGTCACCTCCGGAGCCTTTAACCGGGCAGTTGAGTCCGGGGACACCCGCAAAAGCCCACCGCCGCGGAGACGACCCCGCTCAGCAAGGTGTTACTCTGCGCGGAGGGCATCCGCCGGTCGGCGCGAGGACGCGAACAGTGCTGGAATAAAGCCCGCCAGGGTGGCCAGCGTCAACGTCATCAAGTAAACCATCACTAAATCCGCGATCTGGTAACGCACCGGGAACTCGAGAAAATTGTAAAACGTCAGGATGGTAGCCTGGTCCAGCACCAGCTCAACAATCCCTCGGCGGAAATACAGCAACGTGAACGCAGCGGAAAAGCCCACGAGCGCACCGGTATTCCCGACGACTAGCCCCTGCCAGACATAGATCGATGTGATTAGCCCCCGGCGGGCCCCCATCGCCCCGAGAAGCCCAATTTCCCGCACCTTTCGCAAGACGGTGCTATACAACGCGATAGAGATGCAAAACGAGGCGACCAGCACAATCGCCAGATTGACGAAAAACATCGCCCCTTTCTCGAAAGCCAGCACAAAGAGGAACTGCGAGTGCTGATCCATCCAGGTTGTTGCCCGCAGCGGGGCCAACAGAACGGCGTTGAGGTCTCGCGCCACCAACGCCGGTTCAAAGCCCGGCTTCAGGTTCAGCGCGATCCCGTGAACCCCATCTCCCAGTCCGTAGAGATCCTGCATCGCCCGCAGCGTGACCACCATCGTGCGGACATCGACAGCATGATAGCCGCTCTCAAAGATTCCGGCGACCTCAAACTCCCTCGGCAGCAAGACGGTGTCACGATTCAACGCCTCCAACATGAGCGGGGTGAAAACCTCGACCACCGAGTCTGGCCGCGCCAGTAGCGCAGCCGCCAGGCCCCGACCGAGGAACGTCCGCCCATCGTCCAAATCCTCCGGACGACCGGACAGCAGAAAGTCCTCCAGCGGCAGCACCGGGATGGGCGCGAGGACATCGTAGCCGTGAATCATCGGAAACTCCGGTCGGCTCTCGTGCTGGAGCATCACGATACCCTCCGCATAAGGCACCACGGCTGCCACCTCCGGCCGGGCGCGCAACTCCGCGATCAGCCGCTCCGGGTCGTCAATAATCCCCCCGTTGACCACCCGGATATCCCCCGAAGTCGCCTGCAACTTCGACCGAATCTCTGCGCCAAAGCCACTCATCACGCTCTGCACCACCACCAGCACCATCACCCCCAAAGCCACCCCCACGATGGCCAACAAGGCAAAAACGCTGACGCCACGACCCGACGGGAAGAGCTGTTTCAGCGCGAGGTATAAGGAAGCGGGCATCACTAGGGCCTGACGTTGGGAGGCTCAGACCTTGCCGTCAACGGTATCCCCCCATCGGTGCCCGAACTGCGGAACATTGAAGTTCAGCCGTTCAGATGCGCAGACTAGCTCTCCGGGGAGGTCTGAATGAGAAACGAGAACGCCGATTCCCCGTGCCCGTTCTCGACCCGGTAGAGAATCCGATTCATCCCCCTCCGAAAGGACACCCGGCGAAGCCCCTCATTGCGACGCCAGATTTTCAGGGAGTAGCCACTCTTCCAAATCAATTGGTCATTTAGCCAGATGCGGGAGTTGTCATCGCTGCCCACCGCAACCCACAAGTCGCGATCTGCGTCCGACCAAAACTCTGTGTAGGCATAGTAGATGACGTAGGGAACGTCTCTGGGCGGCTGCACCTTTTCCTGGTGCGATTGCACAAACTGCCAGCGCACCGGGGCGCCCCCTTCACCGGTATAGGTCGCATCGAGATCCACTAAAGACTCCGGCGGAAAGGCCACATCGACATTCTGTCGCCCCGGATTCGCGAACGGGCCGACGATATACCAGGTCTGCAGGGCGATCCAGCCCGTTCCGGGTTCACCAAAGCTGGAGATCCCGCGAGCCGCAGCCGTTTTCTTCGGGTTCAGCGGTGCTCCCGACGATGCAGATGCGGCAGGGGCGACCCGACCAAAGCGCTGCCACGCTGCCGAAACAGGATCGCCAACGTGGCCGACATGACTCAGCGTCGGCCAGGCCACGACGGTACCGGCGTCCTCGACGGTCGGCGCCAAGGCCAGACTTTCCGGAAGCTCTCCCGCTGCTTGCGCCGCTAGAATCGCCTGATAGACAGCCTCCGCTGCCGCCTGGGAAGCGTCGTTCGCCGCCTGCTGTTCAGCCGGACGGTCTCCGAGGCGGGCGGCAGTGATCGCCCGCTGCGCGGCCTGGGCCGCGTCCGTCGCGGCTTCGCGAGCCTTCTGCGCAGCCGTCCTGGCTGCCGTGGCTCGGGCTTCCCACTCCGGCCTCTCGGGGGACTCTGGGGCGACCTCATCGCGCCGTCGAGCCGCCTCGTCAGCGGACCTCGCTGCCTGATCGGCGGCCAACGCGGCGATCTGCGCGTCGGTTCGAGCCTCAACCACCGGCGGTGAAGCCGCCTCCGCTGGCGAACCGGTTAAATCTGCCGCCCTTGCCCCCGAGTCCTCGTTAGCCAGTGAAGCGGCCTGGAGTTGGTTCACCAACTGGTCCCGAAGCGCGTCGAGGTCGATATCAACCCCCTGCTCCAACGCTGCCTCCTCCTCGCGGAGCTGCTCCAGTAGCCGACGCGTGGCCAAGATCATGTCATCGACCTCTCCCTGCACCGTCCGGATCGCCTCCCGTTGCTGAGGTGTCTCGCCGACCGACAGATTCGCACGGTCGAGAATGGAGGTGTCAAGAAGCTCCCGAGACGGCCCGGGCACATTGACCCGCTCCCTGGCCGCCTCCAGGCCGATGTTCAAGGCCGTCGCCGCATCAATCGCCCGAACTGCGCGAAAGTCATCGAAGGCTTGGACCTCCGCCGCCAATGCCTCCTCATAAAGGCGATTGATCGGCGAGGCTGGAGGTGTCGCTGCCAAAGCCACCGAGAACCCCGCCAACCAAAACGCCACGAGCGACGACAGGCCGAAACAACCTCCCTTGCGGCGAGTAACTACAGTCAGTGTCTTCATTGCTCCCCTTTCACCGCCAGGATGACGCGATTTTGCTCCTCGATCAACATCGCCAACTCCGACGCTAGAGCCGACCTAGCTTCTTTCAGCGTCTCAAAAAAGGTTCTCATCTGAGACTCGCGCTCCTGTAACGCTGCTCGATTAGTGTCGAGCGTCGCCTGTAGGGCATCGCGCTGACGCCGATTTCGCGCCAGCTCGTTTTGGCGATCGGTGACAGCTTTCTCACGCCGCTGCCATTCATTTTCAGCCCTGGCCAGGTTCCGCTCGGCATTGGCCCGGCCCCGCGCATCCGACGGGTCGATCGCCTGCAACGCCTCCTGGGCGCGGTGATACCCCGCCAGGCGTTGATCGCGTTCACCCGTGAGGTGCGAAACCTCGGCTTGGAGCTGGCTAATTCGGGATTCACGACTGTTGACTTGCCCGGAAAAGCTTTGCACCCGCTCCAACAGGCCCCGCCGGTGACCGGCGCGGTTCTCAAAGCCTTCCCGTGCCGCCTGTATCGTATCCAGATGGGCAATCAATTCAGCGACCTGACCTTCCAGCTTGGATTGGTGTGTCACCAGGCTGTCGGCCAGTTCTGGATCGAGAGATAGCTTCTCCCGCAGGATCCGTTGCTGCTCTCGCAGGGCCGCTAAACCAATCCGAAGTGCCTCGTAGTGAGAGCGGACTGCACTGACAGGCAGACCGTCGGTCGCCCCCCGTGGATGGGCCCAGATGGCATCGGCTACGGTTGAATACCGATCCCAGTTCGCCGCTTCTGTCGCTGCCAGCTCGGTAACGGATGTCAGCGCAACGGCAGCCGTCTCTGCGACGATCGCCGCCACCTCAGGGGCGATCTGGGCGAGTGCCTCCGATCGCACTGCCCATTGCGCCTCCCGACGCTCACGGATGCGACTGATTTCGGACTGCAAATAGCTCAGTTCGGAAAGCTTCATTTCCAGTTCGGCAAGCTGGCGTCGCTCCACCTCGCGCCGGATCTCCTCGACCACCCGGGGGGCAACTCGGGATTGGGTCGGCGGTCGCTCCAGGGAACGCTCACTCGTCGGCCAAGCCAACCAGATCAACAAGGCGACCAGCCCGTGCAAACCGATCGAGATTCCCAGGAAGGTCGGGCTGAACGGGGCCTGCGATCGGTGTTTTACCTCGCGCACGAGGCTGCGATCAGTGCCGTTGCTCGGCCCCGTCGAGTCCTCCGGAGCTGCTTCACCGTTGTGCCTTGGCAAGAACCTCATGGGTTTAACTCCCGTGAAGGCGGTCGGGTTCCAAAGCCGATATTGACCAAACCGTAGAGCCTGACGGCCTCAATCACTTCGACTAGAGAGTTATAGCGAGCCTCGCGATCAGCATCGATGCGGACTCGGCGATTGGGATCCGCCGCAGCCTCGTCGCGCAAGCGATCCAGGAGGCCGCTCGTGGTCACCGCTTCGCCATCGATATAGCGGTTGCCCCCGGCATCGATCGAGACGACCAAGACCGGCACCGCAGAGGAAGCAGCCACCGCCGTCGCCGCCGATGGGAGTTCGACGGGAAGCTCCCGCTGCACCTTTTTCATTGTGGTCGTCACCACGAAAAAGATGATCAGGATGAACATTGCGTCCATCAACGAGGACAGGGGAATGTCCAGAATCTCTTCTTCGTCTTCTTGAATGCGCATCAGAAAATCGGGGCAACACCCACTGGGTAAGGTTGATTGAAGCTCGGTAGCGACCGCTGAGCGATTCTCGTCGGCTAGGGCCAGAAGGGTTCGGCAGTGGGCTCTGGAAACACCGGCCTCGGTGATGGCTCGTTACACAGACTGGTGGAGAGGATCGACCTGGCTGGCGGAGGCCGCACTGCCCGGCTTCTCAATAGCGGCCGGCGCGGCGAGGAACCAGGCGGCAATCAGGTCGGTGACCACCTCGGCTAACTGCGTGCCCTGGGCCTTGGTCTGGGCCTTGAAGTAGTGAAAGATGGCCAGCAACGGAATCGCCAGGAGCAGGCCCACGGCGGTCGTGACGAGGGCCTTCGAGATCCCGGAGGCCATCAGTGCTGGATCGCCAAGCTCGCCGGCAACGGCCACCACATCGAAGACCTCGATCATGCCGAAAATCGTCCCTAGGAGGCCGAGTAGCGGTTCAATGGTGGCCACCACCACAATCGGATAAGCGCGTTGGTGATGGACGCTGAGTTCCCGGCTGGCAATGTCTCCCGCCGTCAGGTTCAGCTCGGCCAGGGGTGCGGTTCGATGCTTGGCCAGAAAGGAAATGATCCGCGCCAAGGTGCTGTCGTTGTGCTCGTCCAAGGCTTCCAGCTTGGCCCAATCTCCGCTCGACTTGAGGCGCACCGCCTCGGCTGCTAAACCCTCGGGGACGAGATACTTGCGCTGATTGCTCCGAAAGCACGCCACGGCGAAGGCACCCGCAACAATCGAAAGCAGGACCTGAGCCACCGTGATCCCGCCACCATACTGCAGTTTTTGCAACCACGCCGCACCGCCCGATTCGATCACCACGCCTGCGGCCTCACTGGTTGCACCAGTTTGGGCGCGAACCCAGCCAGGCAACCCGATCAAGGGCAGAAAAATCAGCAGGCAGGATACTCGAAAACATCTCATACAACGTTCCCATAACACCTCAACGCGGTCGATGCGCCCGACTTGTCAGGGACTTCCGGGCGGTAGAGGCCCATCGGACTCGGGGCCAACCTCCTTGGTCGCCAGCGGAAATCCACGGACTGGTGTTCCCATCGTTCCGCTGTTCCCCATTTTTTTAGGGGCAAAGCGGACAATTTGGCGGAGTTTCCTGTAAAATTATTGTTAATTTCGTCATCCTGCTTCGATCCTAAACCGCTCCCGCCGGATTAGACTCGCCAGCGAGGGCACTGCACCGACATACTCTAAAGTTAATTTCTATTGATTGCATGAAACTTCGATTCTGGGGAACTCGTGGATCCCTGCCAGCTACCGTTAACGAGTCTCAAATCCGCACGAAAATACGCTTTGCCCTGGAGCGGGTACGAGAAACGGGAATCCCCGAGGGCAGCCTGGAATCTTGGATCGACGAGAACCTTCCATTTTGGGTGCGGGGTTCCTACGGCACTAACACGACCTGTCTGGAGGTCGATAATCCAGGCGGGGCGTTGCTGATTTTTGATGCCGGCAGCGGCCTGCGTGACCTTGGTTCATCGCTGATCCGCCAAGGGATTGGTCGTTTACCCCAGACGATTCACTTTTTCATGACCCACCTGCACTGGGATCACCTCCAGGGTTTTCCCTTCTTCGCTCCTGCCTACATGAAAGGGCGGGAAATCATAATCCACACCTACCATGCAGGCTGCGAGGCAGCGTTTCGTCAGCAGATGCAAGCCCCGGTCTTTCCGGTGCCCTTTGACTTGTTGGGTGCTCAGATTACGTTCGACCTGCAACCGCCGCTGACGCCCTACTTAATTGAGGGTTTTGAGATTACCACGTTTCTCCAGCGCCACCCTGGAGACTCCTATGCCTATCGGTTTTCGAAAGATGGACAGTCCTTCGTGCTGTCCACCGATTCCGAGCATAAGGCGGACGCCTTCCGCTCCCACTACCCTTATCTGGACTTCGTCCAAGGCACGGACGTGCTCATCTTCGACGCGCAATACAGTATGGCCGATGCCACGTTTTCCAAGGCCGACTGGGGGCATTCCAGCAACGTGATGGGGGTCGAACTCGCGGCGCGGGCGGGGGTGAAACGGCTGGTACTCTGTCACCATGACCCCCTCCGCGATGATGAAAGCCTGGGCGAGTTCCACCTGCACAGCGACCTCTACCGGGAGATGTTCCTCAACGAGACCCACGCCGAAGGTCTGGTGCCAGGGTGCCCTGCCGAAGTCATCCTGGCCTACGACGGCCTCGAATTGACGTGGTGAATGCTCGGGCCACTCCGCAGCTTGAGCAAGACCGGTCGACGATCTTTGGACGATGCCGCATCAAGAAACTTCAAGATCGATCCGATCGCTCGACAACCGGCATTTTAGCCAACGGCCGCGATCCAGAATCATCACGAGGATAAAACCCTTCGACACCCTGAAGCCTGATGGAAATGGCACCGCAGCAACTCATTGATAAAGAGGCGATTAACCGACTGCCGCAGTTGCGTTACGATCAGCGGATTCACTTAGTGACGACCCCTGCGGCGGCGGAGCTGGCGGTGACGGTCTTGCGCCGGGAAGGTTTCGTCGGTTTTGACACGGAATCTCGCCCGGCGTTTCGCAAAGGTCAGCGCTTTCCTGTGGCTTTGGTGCAGGTTGCCAGTGGCACCGGCGTGTTCCTGTTTCAGCTCTGTTATCCAGGAACCCTGGCCCCGTTGAAGGGACTTTTAGAAGACGATCAGGTAAAAAAGGTTGGCATTGCCCTCCACGATGACGTTCGCAGGTTGCGGAGCCAACTCCCGTTCGAGGCCCGCAGCTTTGTGGAAATCAGCGATCACACCCAGAGCCTGGGGATCGCCAACACGGGCCTGCGGGCACTCGCGGCGGCAGTTTTGGGACAGCGAATTGCTAAAGGTGCTCAGCTAACCAACTGGTCGCGCCCGGTGCTTAGCCAGAGGCAACTCCTCTATGCAGCAATCGATGCCTGGGCCTCGCGCGAAATCTATCGGGTGCTCGTCTCTGGCTAACGGAGGGCAGCCTTCGCCGATCAGGAGGGCCGCGGTGGCCGATCAGGGGGGCCGCGGTGGCCAACATTGCGACCTTGCCCGCACGGAGCTGAGGCGGTAGGTCAAAGGGGTGGCGGCCCATTTCGGTGATCTCAAGGGGTATTCCCTGCTGGTGCTCGAAGACGACGCCTATGTCGCGACCCGCGTGGTGAAAAAGCTGCGCTCTTTGGGCCTGGAATGTCAGCGGTCGGGCACGGTTGTTGAGGCGACCTCCCAACTTGAAACGGCGGCGTTCGACTTTTCTTTGCTGGATGTCAATCTGCCGGACGGCTCGGGCCTCGACCTGCTGATCTCGCCCAGTGCGGGTCGGCTGGGTCTGGCGATCATCATGACGGCGGAGGGCCGCTTGGAGGTGGCGGTGGAGGCGATGCGGCGGGGCGCGGTGGACTTTTTGACCAAGCCGTTTGACCTGGAAGAGCTGCCGTTGGTGCTCTCGCGGGTGCTCACCGCCCAGCGCCTTAGCCATCGCGTGAGGCACCGCTCCGAAACATCGGCCAGGGAAGCGGAGGGGCTCTTTTTTGGGCAACGGCTGGCCCAGATGCGGGCTCAGATGGATCGCATCGTGGCCGCCGAGGCCCGCTTGAGTGGTCACCTGCCACCCGTCTTGATCGAGGGCGAAACGGGCGTGGGTAAGACCACGCTGGCCCGCTGGTTGCACCAGCAGGGCACCCGCAGCGGGCATGAACTGATCGAAGTCAACTGTGCCACCATCCCGGAGGCCCTAGCGGAATCAGAGCTTTTCGGGCATGAGCGCGGGGCCTTTACCGACGCTAAAGAAGCGCGGATGGGCCTGCTGGAGGCGGCCCACGGATCGACCCTCTTTCTCGACGAGATTGCCTCCCTGCCGCTACCGATTCAAGCCAAGCTCCTCACCGCGATCGAGGACGGAGTGATCCGCCGCGTGGGTAGCCAGCGGACCATCCCAGTCAATGTGAGGATTATGGCGGCGACCCTGAAGCCGCTGGCCGAGCTAGTGGCCGAGGGGCGTTTTCGGGAGGATCTGCGCCAGCGGCTCGACCTGTTGCGGCTACGGGTGCCCCCGCTGCGGGAATCCCCTGACGATCTACCGGCCTTGGCGGAACATCTCCTCCAGCACCTGGCAGCCCGCTATGGCATGGCCCCGCCGAAGCTCTCACCGACGGGCCACCGGCGACTCCTGGCCCACGGCTGGCCGGGCAACGTCCGGGAAGTCGCCCATGAGCTGGAACGTGCGATCATTCTGGAAGGAACGGATACTCTGGACTTGAGCCAACTTGGGCTGCTGCTGGGGGACTTTGATCCGGCTCCGCCGCCAGCTCCCGTGGCGTCAGGCTCTTCTTCCGCCGTTTCCGAGTCATCGCCGGGGCAACCGCGCCCGTCGGAGGATCACCCGGACGGCTTTCTGTCACCGAACTGGCAGCTTCCGGAAAGTGGATTTCAACTGGAGGCGGCCATCCGTGACCTACTGCGGCGTTCCGTTGCCCAATGTGGCGGTAACCTTTCGGCGGCGGCTCGGCGGCTCGGCGTGCCTCGTGACTACCTGCGCTACCGACTGAAGCACCCGCCTGGGGAATAGTTCCCAGCGCGAGAAGCCTCCACCGTTGCATCGCTTGGGAAATATCCCCCAAGGGCACTCAGGCCACCTCGATAACGGAAAAGAGCGTTTTTTAAGTATCTTGCAATCAGCAGTTTACAGAAGTTCTTCCTCTCTTGGCACGGCTAACGCTTAAAAATCTGCGTCAATCGAATTAACCGTTCCCTCTGGGGAAACCATCAACCCAAAATTGCTGACCCTTATGAAAAACCTCATTGCCTCATCACTCAGCACCACCCTGTTGGTGCTGCTCGCCAGCACGCCCTTGGCTTTCGGACAGCCTGGACCGGGAACCGGATTTAGGGGCGGTAATCCGCCCGCTGAGCGGCCGGAGCTACCCCCCGAAATCCGCCAGGACGCCGTTGACTACCGTGCCGAGCAACTGGCTATCCGCGCTGAACGGGCGGCCGCCGTGCAATCTTTCCTCGCCGAAAATCCCGCAGCCAGCCGAGAGGAGGTGCGGGCCTTCATTGAAGCCTGGAATCAAGAGAACGCGGAGCGCCTGCTGGCCCAGCAAGCAGCACGAGAAGCACTGCGCGAGGACATCCGCGAGGCCGCGCCCGACCTTCCTGAGGACGTGAAGGCGGACATGGCGGCTTACCGTTCTGAAGCCGAGCGGCTTCGCGAGGGGCGTCGCGCTGCGGTGACCGCCTTCATGGAAGCCAACCCCGGTGCTTCGCCAGAGGAAATTCGGGCGGAGGTGCAGGCTTACAACGTTGCCAACGCCGAAGCGATCCGGGCCAACCTCGCGCTCGGACAGTCCATCCGTGAGGAGCTTCGTAGCCTCCGGCCTACTCCCCAACCGCTCGATCGCTCAGCAGCCCGCGAGCAGCTTCGCGGCCATCGCGAGCAGGTTGCCGATCGGGCTGAACAGGTGCGGCAACAACGCCAAGAACTGAACGGCAGAGAGCGTCTGACCCCAGCGGAACGCCGGGAGTGGATGCGGGCCAACGCCGAACTCCTCCGCGCCGAGCGCGAAGCGATCCGCAAGGA
>DAIQNO010000046.1:0-12132 GCA_036788355.1 Opitutales bacterium
GTCACTGGACAGGGCAGCAAGCTCGACCAAGTGGCGGCGGCGGAGGCGTGGCTCGGGCGTTTTCCGATGTGGGATTGGGTCGGAGGGCGCACCAGCGAACTCGGCCCGGTGGGACTGCTACCTGCCGCCCTTTGCGGCTATGCCATCCGCGAGATGCTGGCCGGAGCACGGGCCATGGACGCCCTCACGCGGCGGCCCATTACCAAAGAAAACCCGGCTGCCCTGCTGGCCTTGGCCTGGCTGCGGCTAACCAACGGGCGGGGAGAGCGAGACATGGTCGTGCTGCCTTACAAGGACCGACTGGAGCTGTTCTCTCGCTATCTCCAGCAGCTCATCATGGAGTCTTTGGGTAAAAAGCTCGACTTGGACGGACGGGTGGTCGAGCAGGGGCTCGCGGTTTATGGCAATAAGGGCTCGACCGACCAACACGCCTACGTGCAACAACTGCGCGATGGCCTAAACAACTTTTTCGCCCTTTTTATCGAGGTTTTGAAGGATCGAGAGGGCCTTTCACCGGTGGTCGAGGGGGCCTTCACGGCGGGTGACTTTCTCCACGGGTTTTTTCTGGGCACCCGCCAAGCCCTGGCCGATGGAGGCCGACCGAGCCTCACCCTGACCATTCCCGAGGTCTCCGCGACTACCGTAGGTCAACTGATTGCGCTTTTTGAGCGGGCCGTGGGCTTCTACGCGAGCTTGGTCAACATCAACGCCTACCACCAGCCGGGGGTCGAAGCCGGTAAAGCGGCCGCCGCAGCGACGCTGACGCTAAGAGCGGCGATCCTGGAGTTTCTCCGCGCCCATCCCACGGAATCCTTCACTGCCGAGCAGGTTGCCGGTGCCGTCGCGGTGCAATTAGGGCTTGATCATGATACACCCACTATCTTTAGGATTCTCTTGCATCTTGTCGCCAACCCTCAAAACGCCATCCAGTGTGATGGGCATCAGACCCCGTCAACGACAACCTTCCGTTCCTTGGTGATCCAGAACTGACTCAACCTGCCAGGCCTTTATCGCTATACTCCCGAGTTGTTAACATCATCCTATTTTGGCGGGTCTTCAGTTTCGTTTTTCTTTTTATCCCAACTCTATGAACAACGCCTCGCTCATTCTGCGAATTCTGGCCATTGTTGGTGCTCTCTTGGCACTAATCGGCTGGGCTCTAACCAATCAGTCAGTGAGGCGTTCCGAAGTTCGGCTGGCAGAAGTCACCACCGAACTCACGGCAGCTCAGACGGCAGCTAACTCATTGAACGCGAGGCTGGAAACCACCCAACGCGACCTCGAAGCGACGCGGTCTAACCTCAATGCGGTGACCATCGAGCGTGATAGCGTCAACGCGACCTTGGTTCAGTCGCGGCGTGACCTTGAGCAACGCCAGAGCGAGTTGCGCTCCGCTCAGACGGCACTCAACCAGAGCCAGAGCACAGTGGACATCCTCAGGGGTGAATTGAGCACCGCCCGCGCTGCCGTCCGTGAGGTGCAGGACATGGAGGCCCGGTTAGCGCGTCTGGAAGCTCTCGAGCGGGAGGTTGCTGATTTAACCACCGCACGGAGCACCTTGCAGAACCGCGTCCGTCAGTTGGAAGGTCAACTTGCCGCCCGCCTGACCGCGCCTGCCCCGACCGCCAGCGGAACCACCGCAGGCGCACCGACGGGAACTGCGACGATAGGCACCCCGGCAGCCGCTGCCACGCCAGTGGCACGGGTTCCCGCTCCGATCGCGGCGGAGGGCCTCCGCCCGCTAGAAGGCAGCGCGAAGGTGCTTCGGGTCGCCACTGCGGACGGCCTTGTCATCATCAACCAAGGACGCGGTGACGGTCGGACCGTCGGCGAGCAAGTAGCCATCGCGACCGAGTTTTCCCGCCCCATCCAAGGCTCCGTCACCCGCGTTTTCGACACGATCAGCGTGTTGAGTATTCTGCCCGATCAAGGTGACTGGTCTTTCTTTAAGGAGGGTGACACCGTCACGTTGTTAAAGTAGCACTGCGAAAAAAATGGGTCGCTCGTGCACCACCCTGGCTGCGCGACACCAATTTTTCTCGAAATCGCCCGTTTTTCTGCCGCCTCACTGCTATGTTGAAACTTTCCCACTGGTTATGGTTGATTCTGGGGGCGACGGCGGCCATCGCCGCGTCAGGTTGTGCCACGGCAGATCCCGAGCTGTCCCCCTTGCCGCAGGCCCGACCAGCCAGCTGGGAAGGTTCCCCTGGCGCGATCGGTGCTCCTGGACGTGACCGATACTAGCCCAGCTCCGCGCTCGCAGCCCGTAGCCAGCTACGCGGGGGAAGCAGACCCAGCCGATCGAGAGAACCTTGCCGGGAGGCCAGTGGCAGAGACCTCCCCAAGTCTCAAGAGTCGCGACGCAGAGGTTGAACCCACCCTTTATAATTTCGTCGAAGGTGGCCCCGCGGAGGTGTTAAAGGCCGACCGGACGGGGGGAATCCTGTGGGTCGCGGCGACTCCCATCGGGAATCTCGGAGACCTCACCGAGCGGGTCAAGGCGGCTCTGGCGGCAGCGGATGTCGTGGCCTGCGAGGATACCCGCCACACGGGACACCTGCTGCAACGCCTGGGTATCCGCGTTCCGCTGATTTCCTACCATGAACACAACGAAAAGGAGCGGGCGGCAGAATTGGCCGATCGCGTGGCCGCGGGCCAGAACGTGGTGCTGGTGAGCGACGCCGGCACCCCGGCGATCAGCGATCCGGGATTTCGGCTGGTGCGGGAATGCCGCCGCCGGGGTCTCACGGTTTCTCCCCTACCCGGCCCCTGCGCCCTCGCCGCAGTGCTGTCGGCCTCGGGCCTGCCCACCGATCAGTTTTTTTTCACGGGCTTCTTGAAGCCGAAGTCAGCGGCGCGCCTGCGCTTTCTCGAAGCGCATCGCGAGAGCCCGTTCACGGTGGCGCTCTATGAATCAACGCACCGCATCGAAAAGCTCGCCGCCGAGATGCTCTCGACCCTGGGGCCAGACCGGGTAGCGGTTTTTGCTCGGGAAGTCACGAAGCAGTTCGAGTCCTTTCACGTCGGCCCACTAGGAGCCGTCGTTCCGCAGTTGCTGGCCCATAGCACCAAGGGTGAGTTCACGGTTTTGATTGCGCCCGCCGATTTTCATCTTTAACCATCTAGACAATGCGGATTGGGATTATCGACATCGGCAGTAACTCCATCAAGCTGCTGATTGCGGACACGGGCTCTACGCTGGCGATGCGTTACGAGACCACCTGGGAAACCCGCATTGGCACCGGGATGGGTAAGGCCAAGCCCTACGTCACCAAGGAGGCGATGGACGCGGCGACACAGGCGGTAGCGGCCCTAATGGCCGAGGCCGAGGAATACGATGTCCAGCACTTTTGCCTGGTGGCGACTAGCGCCGTCCGGGACGCCTCCAACCGGGAGGCTTTCGTCGAGATGATCCAGCGGATGACCGGGGAGCGCCTGCGGGTGCTTTCGGGCGAAGAAGAGGCGGCCTACATCGCCTACGGGATGCTGACCGACCCGGTGCTCGGCTCGAAGGAGGAGATGTGCCTGGTGGACCTTGGCGGAGGCAGCCTGGAGGCGATCCACCTCGCCGGGAACACCATCCAGAAGAAGGTCTCACTGCCGCTCGGGGCAGTCCGGCTGAGTGAGTCGCTGCTGCGCAGTGCCGCCCGCCCCATCGCCTCCGAGGAAATGCGGGCGATCACCCACCATGTTCAGCAGACTTTTGCCGAGGCCGACTTTACCTTTCCAAAACACGCCGTCTTGGTCGGCTCTGGCGGTGCCTTGACGATTGCGCGGCGGATCCGGGCGGCGTGGCTGGGCCAGAGCTTTGAGTCGGTGGGCAACAAGCTGAGCCTGAACTACCTGGAATACCTCTTTCTGGAGCTGGCCTCCCTAAATCAGAAAGATCGCAGCCGGATACCCCACCTCCCACCGGAACGGGCCGACATTATGCCCACCGGACTCCTGATTCTGATCACCGTGGCCGGGATCGCGCGTCAAAAGACCTTTCTGCACAGCCTCTACAACCTGCGCTATGGCATCGCTGCCAGCATCCACCAAAACTTCCTCAACACCGGCAAGGTTGACGCCGAAAGTGCCCCACCCTTCGCCAATAATCACCTGTGCTAATGGCACCGCCACCAACGAGCGCCACGGGTTAACGGCGTGACACAGAGACTCTGACGCTAGACGCCGCGACCGCCGCAATCCCCAAGACTCTTCTCGAGTTTTTTTGCGGGCCGCACTCTTGGAAAAGGCCCGACAGCCTTCAACGCTGCGATTTCTCCCACCCTATCCCGATTTCCGGCCATGCTCGCCAGCCTTTTACCCCTGCCCGCCCTGGACGGGGCACCGGCCTTTCGCCAGCGGCAAGTCCTGGAGTGGATTCTCAAGAAGCGGGCGACGACGTCGGCGCAGATGACCAATCTGCCCCTGGAGTTGCGTGAAGCCCTCGCGACGGCTCCGTTGCGGCCCCTGGAGCGGATGATGACCAAGCAATCGAGCGACACCACTGAAAAGCTGCTGCTGCGCTGCGCCGACGGCTCCTTGATCGAGACCGTCTTGATCCGGGCACCGCAGCCGGGGGTGGGGCTCGACGATGCGCGGGTGACGGTCTGCATCTCCACCCAAGTCGGCTGCGCCTACGGCTGCCGGTTCTGCGCCAGCGGCCTGGCAGGGTGGAAGCGCGACCTCTCGACGATGGAGATCCTGGGGCAATTCCTGGAGGTCTGCCGCTTGATGGAGGGCTCCGATGGGCCGCCCAAGGATGGACGCCCGCCTTTTGACAACGTCGTCATCATGGGCATGGGCGAGCCGCTGGCCAACTACGACCACCTTTTGCCCGCCCTCGCCGCGCTCAACGCCGATTGGGGGCTGAACTTTGGGGCGCGGCGCATCACCATCTCAACCTCGGGCCTGGTGCCGCAGATTCGGCGGCTGGCCGACGAGGGCGTCAGCTACCGGCTGGCGGTTAGCCTGCACGGGGCTACCGACGCGGTCCGGGAGCAGATCATGCCGATCAACCGGAAATACCCGCTGGCCCAACTCCTGCCCGCCATCCGCTATTTCAGCGACCGCCACGCCAAGATGGTGACGCTGGAGTTTATCCTGATCGAGGAGGTCAACGACTCGCTGGAGCAGGCCGACGCCCTGGCCGAAATCGCCAGCGAACTGCACGCGCACGTCAACCTGATCCCCTACAACACCGTCCCTGGCCTGCCTTGGAAACGCCCAAACCTGAAGCGCCAGGAGACTTTTGGCCGGGTGCTGCGCGACGCAGGGGTGTCCTTCACCTTGCGACGCGAAAAAGGCCATGCCATCGAGGCCGCCTGTGGCCAGCTCCGCCTGCAACAGGAACAGTCGGAAGGCACCATCGGCCCCGTCCCGGCTAAAGCCCACCGCCTGGCGTCGGCTGCCGAGACCAAGCCCGCCAACTCGCAGAGGGAGTTGTGAAGCGGCTACCGATGCTCCCTGGCCCGATCAGAGACCACCGGCGCCTCGGGTGATCGCAATTTCCCGCAACGTGATGGTCGTCGCGTTGTTGTCGTTGGGCATCTCGGTCAGGAAAACCAGCTCGTGGCCTGCGGCGAGGTCGATCTCTAGTTCGATGGGGACGCGCTGGCCGCTGCGAGGCAGTTCGATGCGCTTCACTTGGCCGACGCGCTGCTCATCACGCTTCAGGAGGTAGATCAGTGCCACGGGAGCGTTGCCTTCCCATGGACGCGAGGAGGCGGTCGCCGTGATCCGATAGAAGCCAGTTTCGGGGGCGATAAAGCTAAGGGCAGTCTGTTTTCTAAAATTCATGGCTCCGGGCCAGCGCCCCATGGTGCCAAAGTTGATCGCTCCGTCCTTAACCTCGGCACTGGGATGGCCGCCTTGGGTGCGATCGGCAGCGCTCCAGCGCTGATTAGCCCAGACCATTGGCGCGTAGCTGTCGGGCAGTACGGGGTCACCCGTCCCGAGGCGATCGAGCCGCCAGATCGGGCGGCCATCCTGCAAGGCAGGGTTGCCCTGCGCCGAACCGCGCTCAGAGCCCTCCCAGACGTCGGGGAGGCGATAGGTCACCGAGCCATCTTCAGCCGTCGAGGAAAACCCGAAGTTCTGACGGTCGAGCGGAGACAACGCCGCCGCGAGTTCTACTCCGGAGGTCTTGGAGCGGGTGCGAAGCAAGACGGCGCGGCCAGTCTCGGAAAGCCGCAGTTTACCGTGGTCGATCACCACAGGGTTTCCCATCAGATCCTCGGCCATCCACCCCTCCAAGGGCAACTCCACCGTCACCTCGGCTTTCGCGTTCCGGTCGGCGTAAGCGTAGATCACGCCCTGGGCGTTTCGGAGATCTTGGAACACCGCCAAATTGGCCCCAGGTGGGCGGATGAAGCCCGCGGCTTCGCTGAGGCCGAGGTAGTGATTCATCACGTTCCAACCGGCCACCAACGCGGTCGGGAAGTCATACCAGTCCCAAAGCATCGTGCCGGGGCCGCTGTAGTCCCAGAAGCTCATGCCGTGGGAACCATACATCAGGTGGAACAGCACGAACTGATCATGGCCATTGACACTCATCTCGGCCACCGAGTTAAAAATCGCGTGGGTGCTTTCCACGCTGGTCAGGCCAGTCGCGGCGATGGGTTGATCGACCAGCGTGTTGGTAAAGGCCCACCCCTCGGTGAACCAGATCGAGAGGTGCTGGCCCCCCGCTTGGTCAAGCATCGCCCGCAGACGCTTCATCGACGAGGCGTCGCCCAGCCAGCCCGCGTGGTAATCATGCCAAGACCAGATATCGATGTTGGAGAAATCACCGTCCCGCAGAAAGGCCGCGTTGACCACGCTGGGGTTGAGGTAAACGTTGTTGATCGAGACCTTGGCGGCCGGATCAACCTGCTTGATGAGGCGAGCCGTGCGGACGTTGAATCGGACGTATTCCGGGATCCAACCGTCCTTCCAGCGATCATGGCCGGGCTCATTGGCGATTTGCAAAACCACCGGCTTTCCCCGGAAATGCTCGGTGGCCGCCTTCACAAAACGATCCCACGAGGTCTCGATGGTCAGGTCGTCCCAGCGAGGGTCATCGGCTTTCCAACGCATGTCGCGGGGTAGCGGGTGGTTTTTGTCCATAATCCACTCCGGCCAGCCGTAGAGGACGACGTGGTTAGCGATACCGCGGTCAAAAGCCTGTTGTTGCTTGGCGTCCGACCAGTCGAATTGGCCCTCCTGGGGCTCGTAGTCCTGCCACTTGTTGTTGGCCCACCACCGTGTCCAACCGAAGCCGATGCGCTGCATCCGATCAAGGCACTCAACGCCCCCGGCAAAGGAACCACCGAAACGCTCACGCGGGTCGGGCTGAGTGGCGGCCTTTTCGTAGGGCAAGGAAGTGAGCGGAATGTGCGAGGAATCCATCACCCGCCCATCGGTCGTCAGCGCACTGAACCGGGCCAGCACGGTTCCCGTGGCATCCAGCGGCAGGGTGGCGGGGATCGAACGGGTCTCCCCTGGCGCCAAAGAAAGCTCCGTGTCTTGCGGGGAGTTGAGCGGCTGGGAGCCCTCGTAGTCAATAAGCTGCCAACGGGTGGTCAAGGTGACAGGCTCCGTGCCAGGGTTGTGGACGTGACCCTGCACCGTGGCGATCGCCCCCTTGGGATACATATTTCCGGCGGCCCCCCGGTAGCCTGGCAGGTTGGTCGGTTCAGCCAGAACTTCAACCTTGGCACGGGGGACGTAGTCAGCCGTGCCTTGCCGCCCCTTGGTCACCGTGATGCCGTCCACCAGCACCGCTCGATTCCGGTCGCTCACCGAGAGATTAACGCCGTAGTGCGGCAGCGGCCAAAACCCGGTCTGCGGCACATTGGCCGGAAAAGTGAACGAGAGGCGCTGCCATTCCATGGTGAGTTCCGCACTCTGGCCCGCCTCCCGGTTCCATATCCGCTTGGCGTTGACGGCCACTTCCCGGGCCATCGGGGGCATGGCCACGCTGATCCGGGAGGTGCCCTCCACCGCACGGGCCCACAGGCTGATCGTGTAGTCACTGCCCCGCTCCGCGACGAAAGGGGCACTCAGCACCCAGTCTTTTTCCAAGCGCAGGGCCAGAATGCCGTTCTTGCCCTCCGGCACGATCACCCCGCCCTTGGTATTGTGCCAATACAGCAATGACCCTTCAAACGAGCCATTCCGCAGAAGGTTAAGGTCGGCCGCCTGGGAAACCGACGCCAACCATCCGGCCAGGCCGAGGCATGAAAACAGCAATCGGCTCAACTTCATAGCTCCCTTTTATGTTATTTTTGTCGATCGTTCACCCGGGTTACGGTGGCCGGCAGCGGGTCGGACGACGGGAGACCAATCCCACCAGAGGGAACCCAGCTTTACGAGTTTCGGAGAGTGATTTCCAACGTCGCAGCGCGATCGAGCATCGACTGCCGGCTATGGTAGTCCTCCGCGCGCTCGATGGCCTGCGCGAGGGCCTCCATGGAGACCGGCTTGGAGAGAAAGTCATCCATCCCTGCGTCTCTAGCCCGCTGCTGGTCGAGATCGAGCACGCCGGCGGTCAGGGCGATGATGTAGGGCCGCACGCCCGGCGCTTCCCCCGCCCGGATGCGCCGCGTGGCCTCCAGGCCGTCCAGCTCCGGCATCTGAAGGTCCATCAGAATGATGCGGAAAGGCTCCTTGGCCAAGAGCGCCAAAACCTCCTGTCCGTGGGCCGCGAAGGTCACTTCGTAGCCCAGGCGCTCCATCATCAGGCCGGAAACCTTCTGGTTCACCAGGCTATCTTCGGCGATCAACACCCGCCCCCAGAGGCCCTTGCGCGTCTCCAGAGGCAGTGGTGCTGGCAGGACGGGGAAAGGTGACCCACTGTCGGTCTCCAAGAACGGGTCTGGCGATGCTTCCGGAGACCCTTTTCGGAACGGGATTTCAAACCAGAAGGTCGATCCGACCCCCAACGCGCTCTCACAGCCGATAACCCCGCCCATCTGATCGACGATGCGCTTGCAGATGGCCAACCCCAAGCCGGTGCCGCCAAACTCCCGCGTATTGGCATTGTCGATCTGGGAAAAATGCTGAAACAGGAGGTGGTGTTTATCCTCGGGGATGCCAATTCCGGTATCTTGGACGCTAAAGCGCACCATTAAGCTTTCCTCGTTTTCAGACCCCAGCATCATCTGGAGCTTCACCTCACCTTCTCGGGTAAACTTGATGCCATTGCCGAGCAGGTTGAGCAAAATCTGGCGCACTCGGTGCTCGTCACCCTGCACCACCGCCGGGATCCGCTCATCGACATGCACGCTCATCTCCAGGCGCTTGGCCCGTGCCTGCGGTTGCAATAGCTCGTAGGTCGTCAAAACGGTGCATGGCAGGTCGAATGGTTCACAGTCTAGCCTCATTTTTCCGGCATCCACTTTAGAGAAGTCCAGGATGTCGTTAATCAATGCCAGCAACGTCTCACCGCTGGATATGATGATCTGCAGGAACTCTCGTTGCTCGTCATCGAGCGTCGTTTCGCTCAGAATGTGAGCCATGCCAATCACCCCGTTCATGGGCGTACGGATTTCGTGGCTCATGGCGGCCAGGAAGGTGCTCTTCGCTCTGGCACCCTCCTCGGCACGGGCCAAGGCTGCCTCCATGGTGGCGGCCGTTTCCCGCTCGGCGGTGACGTCCCAGTCGGTTCCCAGCACCCGCGACGGCTCCTGGCCGTGGGTGATCAAACGCGCCCGCGTGCGCATAAACCGTTCCTTCCCATCGGCCCGGCAGATCCGATACTCGAGCTCATGGGTGCCCTGGGTCTCCACGACTTGCTCCAGAAAAGCTTCCAGCAGCCCCCGGTGTTCAGCGACTACCAGGCCCATCCAGGTCTCCTTGGCGATTGGCTGATCCGATCGCAGCAAGCCGCAAATGCGGAAGCTGTTCTCATCCCAGGTCACCGAACTGGAGCCAGGCTCCCACTCCCAGATACCGATGCCCGACGTTTCGGAGGCCAATCGGAACCGCTCCGTCAGCAGTTCCAGGTTCCGCTGGTAGCGGAGCTGCTCGGTCGAGTCCCACAGCGCCCCGACTAATTTCAACCGACCATCGCGCCCCTCCTGCACTACCGCACGGGACTGCAGGTAGCGGATACCCCGCACCGGATGCAGAATCCGATAGCTTAAATCCAGCCGCTGGCCACGTTCCCTCAATTCCGCCAGTTGAGTGGCCTTCGTCAACCGATCCTCAGGAATCACGCAGTCGTCGCAAAGGTCACGGCTGAGCTCCCCCCCTCCGCCCTCTAGCCCATACAAGGCAGCAAAATGCTCATCTCCCACGATCCGCCTGGACTCCAGGTCGTATTCAAAAATGCCCACCCCAGCTGACTCGGTGGCGAGCTTGAGCTGGGAATGGATCACCTCTAGCTCGCGGTCCGCTTCCTCGCGTTCGGTGATGTCCTGCACCGTCCCGATAACCTCGGAGACCTCACCGTTACGGTCGGGGACACTCCGCGCGGTGATCACCACCCGTCGCTCGACCCCATCGGGACAGATGACCGATGCCGTCAGGTCAAACTCACCGCCGGATTCTGACACTTCCAGCAACGCCGCCTGGATCCGACTCTGGTCGCGCGGATGGTAGAGCGCCAACTGCGCGTCGAAGGCCGGCACCCCATCGCCCGGGCTCAGCCCCATAATCCGGAAGACTTCATCAGACCAAACTGACTCTTCAGAACGCAGATGAAAGGCCCAATGGCCGACCTTGGCGATCGATTCCGCCGTTTCCAGCCGATGCCGGATCGCCTCGCTGTCGGTCTCATCGTGCATCGAAATAATCCGGATACACTCCTCCTCCGACCTTGGGATGATCGCCGAATTCGCCCGCACCCAACGCACTTTACCGTCGCGACGCTGCACCTGCAGGCGCAGCTCCCCGTGCGGCGTCCCCTCCTGCCAGAGGGCCTCGGAAAGGGCCTCAAACCGCGTCCGCGAAGCCTCAACGAGAAACCGGGGTAGCGGTTGCCCGAAAATCTCCTCGGTCGATCGACCCACCAGGGCCTCAAAAGCCGGATTAGCCTCCCGAATCAGGTTGTGCTGGTCCACCAGCGCAACTGGGCTCGGGATATTCAGAAACATCGACCGCAGTAAGCGGTGCTCATAAGCAAACTGATTCAGCGAAGCCTGCCGCTGCTCCTCCCGGCGAGCCACCCGCAACAACCACACGGCCAACAGCGCCACCAGAATCAGCCACGCCGAAAGCGTCCCAATCAACAAAGCACTACCCGGAGCCTCCGCCGAGGGCTCAATCAACAGATCGGCCCCGTAGAACAGGCCAATTACCAACAGCGTGGAGCACAGCGTCGCGACCAGCCACCCAAAAACTAGCCGACCCGGAGAAGCGGCTTGGTAAACGATGGGAGCCTGGGCTGAGAGGTAGTGCTTCATCAATCAACAAAAAAGCATTTCGGGGAAATCCAGTCAGATCGCGATAAGTGGTGAGAATCAGTTCCCAGTCGCAGAAAACCAACGCCCTCCCGCGCTCTCAGGCATCTAAAAGCAACTGAACCTCCCCGGATTTAGCACACTCGCGTATCGAGCGGAGCCTCGCCAACGGCACATGCAGTAAAATGTCCACATCGGACAACGCCACGGTGACCACATCTCGGCCCACATTCTCAATCGTCACCGCTTGAGGCGTCGAATTGCCCTGCACCAACGCCACTGCACGATCCGCCAGTTCGCGCAACAGATTGCGGAGGGTCAGCCCCGGCTCCGAGACCCCGAGGTCGCCAAAAGGATGCCCCGAACGCGACCACGTCGTCAGCACCGAAGCCATCGCCTCCTCCGGGCTGGGGGTCGGCACCGCCGGTGGGCTCGGAGCACCCGCTTCCGCCTTCGGCGTCAGGTCAATCGCCTTGAAAAGCGGCATCCACTCGTCATCGTCCTCCGCGCACACATCCGTGGCACCATCGATGTAGCCGGTCTCATAGAAGGAACGCAGAGCCTCTTCGTCGCAAGGGCCGAGGATCTTGCCCTCGGCATCGGTAAATCGATAACGCTTTGGCATCAGCAGAAAAAGTGGCAAAAATTAACGAGGATCAAGAGCCCAACCAGCCCGTGACCACCCTCAACGGGCATCAGACCTCAAAATAGGCAAAAAGGGAACCGGAAGTGCAACGATAATCCCCCATCGACCCCATTTCCA
>DAIQNO010000047.1:0-11919 GCA_036788355.1 Opitutales bacterium
CGCTCCCGCCATGTCCGGGATCGATCACGATCCGGTAGAGGCGGGGCACTCCGCTGAGCCCTCGAGGCCGGGCGATCGGGCGGAGCGTCCCGCTCACGTCCCGGGCACTCACCCCGAGGCCATTCCCCAGCGGTGAGGCTGGTATCCCGAGAAACACCTTGATCCCGTTGACCTCTGCTGCACGCTGATTGACCGACAGGCTGATCCGTTGCCCCGAGCCCGACACCACCGCAGCCAGATTGCGCCCGGAGCCGCTGGTGCGGGTGCTCCAGCCCCATTGCTCCGCTAAATCCGACGCCGAGATCGTCCCCGGGGTTCCTTGCACGGCCGTCATGCCCAGGGCCAGAGCGGCGATAACACCCGGCCACCCCCGCCAGGCCCCACGCCGCCCGAGTCGGCACCTTTCGGCATCGACGGGGCTACTCGGGCTTCTGGCCGACACTGTCTGTTTCGGAGCCATCACCCTCCGCGTCAGATGGGGCATCCCCGTCAGCGTCGGCTTCGGAGTCCTCGCCTCCGTCATCATCATCGTCACTGTCGCCGTTTTCATGATGATCTTCGTCCTCCTCGTCGGCGTCGTGATCCCCGGTTTCTGCGTCGATCTTCGCCTTAGCCCGTTGTTCCTCGGATTCCAGCCAGCGATGCTTACGCTTACTGGCGGGCAGCGGTGACAGGGTCAGGGTGATGGCACGGCCCACCCGACGCGGGTCGGAGTCGGGCTTCCCGATGTGCGCCAAGTCAGCCACCGCGCGATTCACGACCTCAAAGCCGAGCTGCGGATGCTCCATCTCCCGGCCTCGGAACATCAACGTGATCTTCAGCTTGTTGTTGTGGTCGAGGAAATACTCCCCGCGCCGCATCTTGGTCACGTAATCGTGCTCCTCGATGCGCACCCGAAACTTCACCTCCTTGAGCTTTCCGGCACTGGACTTGGCCTTCGTAGCCTTCTCCTTTTTGCTCTGCTCGTAGGCATACTTCCCGTAGTCGATGATCCGGCAAACCGGTGGCACGGCGTTGGGCGAAATCTCGACCAGATCCAGCCCTGCTTGTTTAGCCAGCTCCAGCGCGTCACGCGTTTTCATCACGCCAATCTGGGCACCATCGGGGCCAAGCACCCGGATTTCCAGAACGCGAATCCGGTCATTGCGGCGCGGGCCGCGAAAATTTTGACGTGGCGGGCGCTTGGGCCCGCGACCTCTCGGCGGTAAGTTGCCCATTATCGGCGGCGGCGACCGGCGGGGAGGGAGACGCCCCGGTCAAGCGTGGTCTGGGTTGGCAATGGCATACGTAGTAAGGAAACCGCGCAACCCGCCGCGCCGTCAACCTCAGAAAATGGGGTTATCTCATTCTGCCCGGGCAATCTTCTGCCGGGAAACCGCCCTGCGGCCCGCCTTGCGCTCTCGCCGCCGCACCGCTTTCTCTGGGTTCAGGTAACCCCTGAGGCCCGTGGGTCTGCACCAGACTCCGTCCCCGCAGTGTCCCACGTCGGACGCCCAGCACGCCCCTCACGCGAACTCGTTGAGCGTGCAGCAGTGCAGCGCGCCGCCTTCCGCCAGCAGCAGGTTGGCGTCAAAGCCTTCCACTATGCGATCGGGGAAAGCCGCCGCGACAATCGCGGCTGCCCGACGGTCGCCCGCCACGTCGCCAAAAGTGGGCAGCAGCACGGCCCCGTTAATCACCACGTAGTTGGCATAGCTGCCCGGCGCATCGACCGGCAACTTCGGCAAGGGCAGCGGCTCGACGGAAAATCCCAGAGCCTCCAGGTGCTGTCGATTTTTGGCCAGACCGGGCACCGCTTCGCCCTCGCTCAGCAGGATCACGCCGCCGGGCGTAAATCGGGCCAGGTTGTCGATGTGGCCATCCGTATCGTCGTTGGGCAGTCCTTCCGGCAAAGAAATCACCCGTTGCACCCCCAGGCCGCGTTGCAGGATGGCTCCGTGGGCGGCCTGGCTGATTCCGGGGTTGCGGTTGGGGTTCAGCAAAACGGGATCGCTGGTCAACAGGGTGCCCTGTCCGTCGGACTCAATCGCCCCGCCCTCCAAGATATACCCCCGCTGCGGTCGGATTATGGGCAGGTTGAGGGCCCTCGCCATGGCATCCGGAACGGCGTTGTCTTGGGCGAAACGTGGAAACTTACCGCCCCAGGCGTTAAACTCCCAGTCCGTCAGCAACAGCTTCCCCTCCGCATCGCGGGTAAAGATCGGCCCATGATCCCGGATCCACACGTCATCGGTGGCAATCGGATAAAGCGCGATCCTGGGCAGGTCGGCACCGGCCTTCTTCAGTGCCAACTCGATCGCAGCGTGAGTGCGCTCCGCCGCGTTAATCGCGACGCTTTGGTATCGGCTCGCCAGGGCTGCAAGTTCCGCAAAGCGCGCCTGCACCGCCGCCAGGCGACCTTCCCAGATCCAGGAATTGACCGGCCAAGACAGCCACAATGCCCGCTGAGGCTCCCACTCGGCAGGCCAGCGAAACGGCAACGGGCGAGCGTCCTCCGCAGGCGACGCAGCGGCCTCACCAGCGGAAGACTCAGCAAAAAGGCGGGCAGCGGGAACGAGCGACATCGATGCCGCAGAGCTTTGGCAGGAACCTCACCCTGCGGCGAGCAAAAAGGGCCGCTAAGGGTGAGTTATCATCGGCGAGATTTTCGATGTTTGAAGTCCCCAATCTTCTTTAGCCAAATCGAGACAAAATCCGAGAAGTCGTTGAACTCTACCTCATTGGGCTCAAGTCCGGCATTTTTACAGATCGTCGGCAGATCTTCAAGAAATTGCTCATACCTCTTTGATATGACCGAGCCCCCGGGAATAGTTGTCACCTTTGAGGCAATGTTAAGCCAATTACGGATGTGGCTTATTGCTGCTCGAGGAATTAGTCCGTGAGAACGTATATCTTGACCGGAAACGTCGGAGAGAAATGCCTGATACCGATATTTTTCTCGGTCTAAGATCAGGATGTTTTTTGTCTTTTGGTTGCGATCGCCAAAATGTTTCGCACCTAGGAAAACACCAAGCTCCAAGGGCATGTTGAATCTTGGGAGTTTGCTGTTTTCATCAAGCTCCGTTCTGGAAATATCGTGTATTCCATACTTGCAGTCCGCGATAATCCTCTTGATCTTCTCGAAACGTATATCGCCACCGTTATCCTCCTCAAGTGCGCAACGCGGGATGAATCCGCAGTCGTAAATGGCGAAAACGATTGCGTGAAAGATGGGCTTATAATTGTCGTCGAAAGGGCAGTTGATAAAAACGTTTTTGGAGTAGAACGCCGAGGCCATTTTACGAAGTCTTTTTCAAACGCATCGCAATGGCTTTGACCACCGCTTCTTGGGCTTGGGCCCGGGTGATTGACCCCTCACGGGGCGCGGATTGCACAATGCGATAACGCACCGCGCTTCTTGCGGCGGAGTTTCTGGCCCGAGGGCTGGCGGAGGTACTCAAGGTTTGCCCGGTTCTTCGGGCTAAGGTCTTAGTCGGTGCTTTGGTTGCTGGCATTTTCTTTTGAGTAGGGAACGATGACTTCGTTACTTTGACTTTCTCCATTTTCGCCGCGCTTGTCAACGCCAGCCCATTAGAGTCTCGGCGGGGCGGTTAGCGCCAGGCGAGGGCCGTGATGTCTTGGCGGAGTTTTTTGGCGAGCGGGGCCAGGGTGGTGTCGGGGGCGGTGGTGCGGATCGGCAGCACCGGGGTTTCTGCCGAGTTGGTCAGCACGGAGGAGCCGGTGGCCTTGGCTAAGTTCGGCAGTCCGGGGGTGGCCAGACCCAGGGTGTGGGCCGCGATGAGGGCCCCGCCGATGGCCACGGAGCCGGTGGCCTCCCGTCGGTGGACGGGGAGCTGAAAGGTGTCGGCGAAGACCTGGGCAATGGTGTCGTTGGTGGAGGCCCCACCCGTGAGAAAGAGGCACTGCGGAAGGAGGGGCATCCAGTCGCTGGCCACCGCGATGTTGGCTGCTTGGCCCTCCAGACAGGCCCGGGCCGCGGCCAGCGGGAGTTGAGGGGTCGGGGTGTCGTCGGCCACCTCTGGCAAAAAAAGCGCCCCCAGGGTGCCAGTCGCCAGCACTCCGGCTGGTCGGCGAGGGCTGATCTCTGGCTCGAAAAACGGCAGCAGCCGGTCGCCGCTGAGCGTCGGTTGGTGTTGTTGCACGGCGTGGTTAAAGGCGTCCCAGTCCAGGCCGAGGGCTGCGCGGATCTGCTCGCGGGCGAGGGAGCCATTGCGGAAACATTGCAACGTCATGAAGCCCCCCAAGGGATGGCCGAAAACGTGGCCAAAGCCGCGGGGGTCACTGTGGCTGGTGGCGGTCGCCGCAAAAGCCGTGTCGGACGTGCCCAGGCTGATGACCAGACTCCCGTCCGGCAACGGCCCCATACCGACGAAGCTGGCAGGGTTGTCACCCGTAAAGGCGACCACCTGGGCCTGCGGGTTGAAGCCGTAGCGCCGCACCAGCCAGGCCGCGACCGGTCCCACCACCGTGGCCGTCGGGACGACCTCCGGGAGCCGCTCGGCCAGGCCGGGGGCCGTCGCACCGAGGAGCTCGGCGTCCCACTGGAGGGTTTCGAGGTTCAGGAGGTTCATCCCGGCCCCGTCTCCATGGTCGATCGGGGCATCGCAACCCGCCAGGAGGCTACAGAGGAACGAGCTGACGAGGTGAACGCGGGCGGTGGCCGCGTAGGCCGCTGGCTGCGTCTGCCAAAAGCGACGGATCTGCGGCCCGGAAAACCGCTCGATGGCGACCGACCCGCTGCGGGCGCAGACCACCGACGCGCCACCCAGTGCGGCCTCGATCTCGCGACACTGCACGGTGGTCGAGGTGTCCATCCAGATCGGTGAGGTGGGCCGCGAAAAGCCTCCCTGAAACTGCTCGGCCAGCGGCTCTTGGGCGTCGATCTGGCTGAACCGAGCAACCCCGACAGCCGTCAGATAGACGGTGCCATGTTGCTGGCCCGCCCCGCCGATCCCCACCACCTCCTGCAGCGGCGCACCGGACTCCACCAGGCACTCCAGGCACCTTTCCAGGGCCGCAAGCCACATCCGGGGGTCGGCGTGGACTTCGCCATCCTGTCCGCCTGGCAGAAAGCCCTGCGGGCAGCCGTAGTGCGGCAGGTCGCGGCCAAAATTGACCGACGACTGGGCCACCAGCGCACCAGAGGCGGCGTCGAGCACGGCAGTAGAAACGGACTGGGTGGAGGCGTCGATTCCGAGGAGGTAGGGCATGGCGATCTTGGCGGGAAGAAACCGTTCTTGGGTGCTCAGTGTCTCCGGATTACCGCTCAAAGGGGTAGCGGAAACCCGCTTTGGCGCGGACGACGTCCATGGTCTCCGCGAGGGCCAGGGATTCCCGCAGAGGCATCCGGGGGGAGTCGATCAGGCCGCCATGGATGCATTCCGCTACATGGTCGATCTGGTAGCGGAAACCGTGCTCCTCGGGGCAAGGAAAACGTTTCACCAGCGTTTCCCCATCGACATGGAGATGAACCTCCGTCTGATTGAGAAACAGGTGCGGCAGGGTGATCCGGCCCTTGGTGCCGGTGACCACCGCCCGGCAGTCGTGATTGAAGCGAAAGCCGGTGCGCAGGATGGCCTTGGTGTCGTCTGCGTAGCGGAAAACCAGCACGTCATCCACATCCACGCCCGTCGGGCCGAGGGTCAGCACCGAGGAAATCTCCGTCGGACAGGCTCCTTTCATCACCAGACTCGAGAACGACAGGGGGTAGATGCCCATATCGAGGAGGGCTCCACCCGCGAGGTGCGGGTTTAGCATCCGGCCGTCGGCGGGCCAGTTACCGAGAAAGCCAAAAGAAGCCTCGATCTGCCGAACCTCACCGATCCGGCCCGCGTCGAGCCACTCCGTCAACTGCCGACAAGCGGGCAGAAACCGCGTCCACATTGCCTCCATCAGGAAGCAATTCTGGGCGGCTGCCTTTTCCATCATGGCCGTAACCTCCCGCGCGTTCACCGCTAGCGGCTTCTCACACAGGACGTGTTTCCCCGCCTCCAGGGCCAGCAGCACGCTGTCATGGTGAAGGTTATGCGTGTTGGCGACGTAAACGGCATCGATGTTCGGTGACGCGAGCAGCTCCTGGTAGGAGCCGTAGGCCCTCGGGATGTCCAGTTTCCGGGCAAAGTCCTCGGCTTTTCCCGCCGTGGCCGAGGCCACCGCGACAACCCGGTTCGACGACTCCGTCGCCCGCGCACTGGTGACGAACTTCCGGGCGATACCGCCCGCTCCAAGGATCCCCCACCTGAGGCTCTTGACTGCAGCAGAGGGAGCAACCGACGCGGAGGACGTTGGGGACGCGCCCGAGGTGGGTCCGGGTGAAGTCGGCGCTGGGGCATCCATGTCGCCAGTAGGGTTAAGCTGCCTTGAGCGGACGGTCAATCTTCACTTCTGAGGAGTGGTCTGAAAAGAGAGTGATTAAAACTACCGGAGGAGGCTGCGGTATGCAGATACCGGCGGGGGCACCCCTAGGAGCACCGACGTCCCTGTCGGAAACTCCACTTTATCCAGACCGGCGGTGCTCCCAAGGGTCGCCCGACTGCGCTGCGGTAACTACCTCAGGCGCAGCAGCAGGCGGTAGAAGTAGATCGCCTCGTCGATAGGCATCGGCCGCACTGCGGAGTAATCATCGCCGCTGCGCAGGTAGCCAAAACCGAGGGCCGTAGCCGTTTCTGGGCCGAATTGGTTGAGGTCGTCAGTCTGTAACAACACGAAGCGGATCGCGGCGTCGAAGGAGCCCGGCCACTCCCAGGAGAGCCGCAGCATTCCGCCACCTTGGGGCTCGATGAAGATCAGCGGCGGCGCAAGAACTACTGGCGGCCCAGGCGGCAGGTCGCCCGCGTTCAGGGGATGGGTTCCGGCAAGCTGCTGGTGCAGGGCCGAGTAGCCGCTGCCATCCGGGCTGCTGAAGCCGCTGATGCCCGCGGGCAGGCCCCAGAAGGCCTCCCAGTCGTCGTCTAACAAGTTGCCGTCACGATCGACCGCCGCCACCGTCGGCAGGCTCAACACCGTGAAACGGCTGACGATCATCGCCGCCGCGACGCAATTGCCCCCCGGACGATCGACGAGATAACCGGTCGCCCTAATGGTCGTGTCTGGCGGCAGCAACAGGCCCTCAGCGGGGCGGTAAGGCCGTCCATCGGCTTCGATCAGCGCCAGCGACTGGCCGCCCACCAACCGCCGCAACACCGTGCAGGAGCCATCTCCGAAGGAATCCGTGGAGACCACGAGATCCACCGTTACCGCCATCGGCACGGTGAGGGCTCCCGCGAGTCCCTTGACCTCGTTAAGCCCCTCTGCCAGTTGACTCGAAAAATCCCCCGCCAGCAGCGGCTCCAGCACCTCCGGCACCGGCTCCCCGCGGAGGAGCGCCCGCAAGGTGGCCACCGGGTTCAGCCCCGGCAGAGGTGTCAGTGTGCGGTGGGCTTGGTAAACCCTCCAGACGACCTCCGGCCAGGCGCGCCAGGTTGCCACCTGCTGCAGCATCGCCGCCGTAGAAGCGTCCGCCAGAATCAGCGGTTCTCCCGCATTTCGGCCGAGGTCCCGATCCGTGCCCAGGGCCGTGAAGCGGCTCCGGGGGCCGATGGCGTCCGCCCAGCTCGAGCGGGCCACGTCCTCCGGTCGAAAGGGAAAAAGCGTCAGTGGTGGGCCGTTGTCGGCATCGAGATAACCGACGGATTGCAACCAAAGTTCCCAGGTAAACTCGATAGCCAGGGCGTTACCGGTGTCGAGCGGCGTCAGATCGACCTCCAGGGGGTCAGCGATACCGACCACCAGTTGCCCCCGCGCGGCCTGCACCCAAGCTTGCGCCGCGGCGACAATGTCCTCGCCAGAGAAAGGGGGACCTTGGAAGCCGACCCCGCGCGTGAAGCTCCTGAGCCCCAGGATCTCCTGGCCGCTGCGGGTTCCCAGCGCATCGGCTTCCGTGGCAAATTGGCGATCCGTGCCCAGCGCCATCAGCGGCAGCCCGCGCCCCAGGGCCAGCGGCCCCAGCTCCGTGATGGCCGGCCCCGCCCCGCTGGCTCGGCTGATCGCTTCTCCCAGGAGTTCCCCCAGGCTGCTGTAAGCGGTGATCCGCTGCCCAGCGGCCCAAGAGGTGCCCTCCTCATCGGCCACCGTGACCACCAGCAGCCGCTGCCCACCACGGTCAATCAGGGCACTGGCTCCGGAGCCCGACGGACGGTCCCCCGCGTCTCGCCAGTCTGTCCCAGCAATCACCTCGTCAAAGTCGCTCGCACCATCGCCGTCCGTGTCGCGGGCACCTTCTGGATCAAGCCCCAGGCCAATCCGTACGTAGTTGGGCAACAGGTCGCCGTTGGCATCGTCGTTAAACGACGCCCGGCTGAATTGAAACGACACCGCCCCGATAGCTCCCCGTCGCCCGCTGGATGACTCCAGAAAATACTGCACCCTGAACTCCGGGCGGGTGGGCCACTGCGGTCCGTCCCACTTCCGCCAGGTCTCCTCATCAGTGAATCGATACCAGAGGGTATCATTGGGCGAAAAACTCGCGTTGACCGGCACGAGGTTGCGGTATCGACCGGGTCGAGGGTTCCAACTAACGGTCATCGCCTCGCCCTCGTTCCCCTCGAGAGTCAGCGCCGAGACACTGATCTGGGGGCTTACCTGGGCCGCCAAGGCCCCCCCGACCCTGACGTTAGGCACTTCCGACCGGATGAAGCTCCGCACCAGGCCGCCGGTGGCCGGGTCCACTCCCCAGGCGCGATATTGCACGTTGGGAAAGTTCCCCCCGAGCCCCAAAATGTTGGGTTCGGAGGCCCACGCGACATCGCTGCCAATCCAACCCAGGAACACCGGCGCGTTTTCCGTCAGCGGGTCGCGATCGAAAATGAACACCGTTGGATACTCCGGCCCCGTCGGCGCGAAAGGATTCTCCGACGGCAAGGTGCCTACATGGGCCGAAAAAAACTGTCCTTTGTCGTCGTCGTAACCGAAAAGCTGATACGCTCCGGTGGTGTCGCCCACCACACCGCTGCCCACCGCTGCCCCATCACCCAGCACTAGCAGCCGCCCGTTTTCCAGCAGAAAGGCCCCCAGCGGGTGCCCGACCTCGGCCTCGACCGAAACCTGGGCAGCAATTTCACCCCGCCCTTCCTTGAGGCTCAGCAGAAGCACCGGGCCGCCATCCATCGGCACTACCAGCAGCACCTCGGCCCCTTGAAAGTCGGCCCTCGCCGCAAAGCGCACCGCCACCGGCAGCTCGATGGCAATGGCCTCACCCAGCCACCAGCGCCCGGCGTCCAGTTGCAGTGGCCAGACCGCCACGGTCGGTGACCCGACCTGATAGGACAGCAGTTGCCGGAACAGCTTCTCCTGAAAAAAATCCCCCGCTACCACCCGTGCCCCCGCTGGCAGCGGCTGCGCGTCGCCCGCCAAAACCGTCTCCCCGGAGGCCGTCAGCAACGTCATCTCAGGCTTTTCCCCTCCCGAGAGCAACACCGCGACCGCATTACCTGCTCCGTAAGGTTGGGCGACGATCGGGGCAAAGTTGTTGGCCTCGATAAAATCCGGAAGCCCCGCCACCTCGCGGGACTCTTGGTAGAGCTTGTCGCTAAACTCATCGGTATCCGGCGACAACAACAGTTGGTGCCGCACCGGAGTTGAGCCTCCATTGAGTGCCGACTGCACCAGCACCACCGGCGCACTCTGGTTCAGCACGCTCGGTGCGGGCAGCACCGCCACCGCTGAAGGGCCGACCCCAGTCAGTCCCGGAAAGGTACCTTGACTGAACCCCGAGAGCCCGTAGCGCGTTACCTGGTTTCGCCGCAGCCCCGCCACCGCCAGTTGCCCCTCAAAACTGCCCGGCAGGTAGGCCAGCCCGCCAAAGGGAACCGCAACCCGACCCGAAAAGCTGAAGAACGGCTCTTCGATAAAATCGTCGTTCCCACCGCCATAATCGTAGCGGTTGTAAGCACGCACCTGACCGCTCTGCCGGTCAATAATCGCCAACGTCGCCTGGTAGGAAAACTCGCTCAGAGGCTCATTGACGTAAACCTCCCCGGCCAGAGTGTAGATCCACGGCGGCTCGCTCGCGAAGGTGGCAGCGGTCGAGAGAGCCACCGCGGCCAACGGGGCCAGCAGCGCCCGTAAGCTCGTGGAAAACCGGGGGAGGTTCATCATCATAGCAGAAAAACTTAGAAGGTGATGGCAATCTCGGGCAGTGGCACCACGCGCTCAATCTCTCCTTGCGGCGTGAACAGCACCATCAAGTAACGATACTTCGCCCCCAGCACTGTGGCGTGCCGGTCATCGACATAGAGGTAATGGGTAGGCCCAACCTCGCCGGGGTTGGGAACCACCGCCGTCAGGAAAAACGGGTCCATCATCCGCGTCACGGCGAGGGTGGCTTGGGTCGGCTGCTTGGGGTCGCCCGTCCCATAGCGGTAGGGGATGCCCCGCAGGTGTGCAATGCTCTCCAACAACGGCGTCACCTGATGCAACGACCGGTCCACACTGCTGGCCGTGAACCCGTATACGAGTTCCAGTATCGCCTGTTCCTCCGGGGTCTCGGCTTCGATCCAACCACTTTGATACCGATAGAGCGCAAAAGGAAGCAGAGAGCGCCCGGAGAAGGGGTTGCCTTGCTCAGCTCCGTCCAAAAATCGGTAAAGAAGCTCCTCCGGCTTGCCCTCCGGCACGACGTAAGGCCGCAACGCCGCCGGCGCATTGGGATACGGGTTCACTGGCTCGTAGGTCCAGATTTCCTCCGGGCGATCGGGATGGCGGAGGGCATACTCACCCACCCGCAGCCGTAGGCGCGAAAAAACCGAGCTGCCAACCACTTCCATGCCCACCGGCCCGCTAAACCGGCCCGGCGTCTCACCAGAGGTCACCGGCGGCAGCGGCCGCGCTGGCCAAGGCGTCGTCGGCCCGGACACCGCCGTCGGCTCGCGCCAGTCCCACGTCACCCGCTGGCTCAGCGGCCCCGTTGGCCGCTGGTCGAAACCACCGCGACCTACCGCCCGCACCGCAAAGCGGTAACTGACCCCCGGCGTAATGGGTAGCTGCACCCGAAACTCGGGGGCTCCAACTCCGAAACTCGTGGCGAGACGTGGCGTCTGCATCCGGAAAAACAGCCCCGCTTCACCATCCAACTTAAACGGCCCGGCCAGCGCCTCCGGGCGTTCCAGCACCGGCGCAAAGCTCCCTGGGTCACCGTCCGGCAGCACTGCCACCCACACCTCAAAGCGATCGACGCCCACCGGTGCGGCATACCAGCTCAACTCTACCGCCGCCGGAGCCCCCATCGCCCCACCGCCGACGGCCACCGGCTCGGCCAGCAGAACCGTCGGCAGCTCCGTCGTCGCCTCGATACAACGGATCCTGGCCAGCTGGCTGGCGTTGCCATGCTCATCAAAAACTTGCCCAAAATAGCAGATTTCCGAGAAGCCCGCTGCCGATAAAGTATCATCGGTGAAGGGTATCGCCGCCAGCTCATCCACCGTGTAGTTGGTCTCCCCCTGTTTCAGCAGTCCCAACGGGCCGCCATCCACCCGACGGTAAATCTTGTAGGTTTTACTCCGCGCCGTAGGCCTCAGGTCACCGACCACCGGCACCCGCTCGACCACGCCACCCGAGTCCACTCGGTTGGTGCGGTGTGGGCCACAATTGGAGCTATCCGTAAAGGTCTCCTCCATCGTCACCTCGTAGCGCAGCTCCACGCCCACCGGCGACTGTTCTGTAAAGGTCAGGTCCACGGTCTGCAGGGCATTACTCCGGTTTCCATAGCGATCCCCGGCCTGCACTGACACCCGCCGTGCGCCAGCCGGATCACCCCCATAATACCACTGCAACACGTCGTCACCGTTGCGAAAATACTGCCGACCCAGCGGCAGATCCGGCCCGATCGCCTCTCCAGAAAGCGGGGATTTCGTTGCAACCGCTTCCAACTCAACCCACTCGATC
>DAIQNO010000048.1:0-11462 GCA_036788355.1 Opitutales bacterium
TCGCTCGTGCCTTTCGGAAGTTCTGGGGTTACCCGCCCAGCGAGGAACGTCAGCGCGGTGAGTAGCATTCAGTAGGACTGATTCCGATCGTTGTTCGAGCCGCGCGGTATGCGGCGAGGTTACCCCTCCGGGCTTGCGACGGGCCTTCCTGCTGCTCAAGCCCCGCTTTTTGCCGCAATGGGGGCGGGGAGGCCGCAGCGCACAGTGGTTGCCGTGGTTTCACGATGGGGATTGAAACGGCGGCGTAATCCCGCGAGGCTGGGGGTAATGGCTGACTTTGACGCGCTTTTTGGGGCTCCACCCCCAGCTCCGCCGCCGCTCGGGGCGGCCAGCAAGCACTTTAAGGCGCCGGTGGACCCCGAGCCTGCGGGCAACGACTGGCTCGGGGCCGTCGGTCTGCGGCGACCCAACTTTCCGCCGATTGACTACGCAGCAGAACTCAACCCCGAGCAACTGGCGGCGGCCACCGCCCCTGATGGGCCCGCGCTGGTGCTGGCTGGGGCCGGTTCCGGCAAGACGCGCACCCTGACCTATCGGGTGGCCTACCTCCTGGAACAGGGAGTGCGCCCCTGGGATATTCTGCTGGTGACTTTTACCAACAAGGCCGCTCGGGAGATGCTGGGCCGCGTCGAAGACCTCACCAACACGCCCCGCAGCCAGTTTTGGGGCGGCACCTTCCACAGTCTCGGCCAGCGCATCCTCCGGCGACACGGCGGCGTCCTCGGCATCGACCCCGGTTTCACCATCCTCGATCAGGGTGACAGTGAAGCCCTGCTGAGCGAGACGATCCGCGCCCTCGACCCCGGTTTCACGAAAAACAAGGATCACCCGAAGCCCAAGGTGATCTACGAGATGTTCTCCTACAGCCGCAACACCGGCCAGCTCCTGGTCGATGTCGTCGAGTCCCGCTATCCTTGGTTGAAGGAGCTGGCCGACCAACTCCTGCGGTTTACCCAAGCCTACACCGATCGAAAGCGGAAAGCCCAACTGTGCGATTACGACGACCTCCTGGAACTGTGGTTGCGCCTGCTGACCCAAGGGGACTGCGCCCATGTCCGGGACCACCTCCAGACGCGCTTCCGCTACGTGCTGGTCGATGAATATCAGGACACCAACACCGTACAGGCGGGGATTGTCAACCGGATGGCGGCCCAACACCGCAATCTGATGGTGGTGGGGGATAACTGGCAGTGCATCTACACCTGGCGCGGAGCCGCTTTTGAAAACATGGCGGAGTTTGCCGAGCGCTTCCCGGAACGGAAAATCTACAAGGTCGAGACTAACTACCGCTCCACCCCCGCCATTCTGAACCTGGCCAACGACCTCATGGGGCACCACCCGCCGATTGACGGCTACCCCCTGAACCTCAAAGCGGACCGCCCGGAGCGCGACCTGCCGTTGATCGTCCCTCAGCTCGACACCCGGCAGCAAGCCTGGTGGATTCTGCGCAAGATCGAGCACCTGCTGGATGAAGGCCGGGCCCTGCGCGACATTGCCATCCTCTACCGCGCCCACTTTCAGGCCCTCGACCTCCAGATGGAGTTTTCCCGCGCGGGGGTGCCTTACACCATCACCAGCGGCGTCCGCTTCTTTGAGCAGGCGCACATCCGCGACCTGGTGGCCCAGTTGCGCTTTCTGAGTAACCCCTACGACCAACCGGCCTTCGTGCGGGTCATCGGCCTGCTGCCGAAAGTCGGCGAGATCACGGCCGTGCGCCTGCACGAGCTGCTGCAACGCACCAGCGACCGCTACGGCACCACCCACGTCGCCGCGATGCTCCACCCCGACGTGCTGCGAAAGGTGCCGTCGGCAGCGGTGGACTCCTGGCGCAGCCTGGCGGAAACCCTCGCCCAGGTCGAAGCCGCGATGGGCGGCCCCACCGTCCGCCCACGGCCTCCGGCAGGGGGTAACGCGGAACCCGCTGGCAACCGCGATGGGGATCCGACCGACCTCGACGGCGATTCCGCTGGGCTCGGAAGCAGTCCCGTAAGCGCTACGGCGGCCGCCCGCAAGCGGGCCAAAAAAAGCAGTGCCAAGCGCACCCGGCGGCAGGGGTCAGACGCGGCGGCGCGAAACTCCAGCGTCACGGCACCGGTGCCATCCCTTCCGGCCCCGACCGGTGACCTTTTCGGCCCAGAGGACTTCCTGGCCACCACCGATCCCGCCCGCCAAGATTCTCCCGCTAACCAGGGGGCTTCCCCGCCCAGCAGCGCCGACGGGGCTGACGCCTCCGTCTCGACAGAAAATGCCGCCGCGACCCCTGCCGGTTCCGCCAATCCGGGAACCTCCGCGAGCCCTGAGGAGATCGTCACCCTGACCATTGACGGCTGGTATGGCGACTACCTGCGTAACCTCTACGACAACTGGCAAAGCCGTCGTGACGACCTCGACTCCCTGAAGGGTTTCGCCAGCCGCTACGACTCGATGACGGAGATGCTGGCCCAACTGGTGCTCCTCAACTCTGAAACCAGCGACCGCCGCATCGACCCCGAGGAAGACACGGTGAAGCTCAGCACCGTTCACCAAGCCAAGGGCCTGGAGTTTCCGGTGGTGTTCATCCTCGGCCTTTCCGACAACCTTTTTCCGCTAAAGCGGGCCATTGAGAGCGGAGATCTCGATGAAGAACGGCGCCTGCTCTACGTAGCCGTGACCCGAGCCCAGGATGAACTCTACCTGATGTATCCGCGCATGACGACCAGCGGCGGCCCGCCGCAGATGCTCCAGCCCTCCCGATTTCTCCACGACCTCCCCGAAACCCGTTACCACATCGCGAAGAGCTGAGCCCCCCGCGCCGCAACTTACCCCCAATCTAACGCCGCCCACCGATGATCGCCTACCTTGACGGAACCCTCGCCGAAGCCGGCCCCTTGCACGCTATTCTGGATGTCGGCGGGGTGGGTTACGCGGCGCAGATCACCGTGACCACCGCCGGGAAACTGCCCGCCATCGGCCAGCGCGTCCGCCTCTTGACGCACGCCATCTACCGGGAAGACAGTGCCACCCTCTACGGCTTCGCCCAGGCGGCGGAACGCGACTTTTTCGTGCTCCTGGTCGAAAAAGTCACCGGGGTCGGCCCCCGACTGGCCCTCACGATCCTCTCCAAGCTGGAAGTGCCCGTCCTGCAACAGGCCATCAGCCAGGGCGACATCAAACTGCTCTCCAGTTGCCCTGGGATCGGGAAAAAAACCGCTGAGCGCCTGGTCGTGGAACTCCGCGACAAGCTGGGGGCCCTTGGCGGCATCGCGTGGGCACCCGCTGGCAGCACCCCTGGCTCGGCACCGGGAACTCCCGGAGCCTTAAAAATCACCGCTCAGGCCGATGCGATCGCCGCCCTGATCGCCCTCGGTTACCGCCCTGCTGAAGCCGAGAAAGCCATCGCGACCGTCCTGGAAAAGCACCCTGGTGCCGATCTCCCTACGGAGCAACTCCTCCGGCTGGCTCTCCGGTAAGCAGCCGCAACGCATCTCCACCCTCCAAGGAACCCTCACTCGCCAACTCCAACCGCAACGACTCGCACTCCTCCGCTAAAATCAGCCCAAAAACCCAAGCCAGAAACGCCGGGCTGCGTTGCAACGGGACGTCAGACGCCCTAGGCACCACCTTTAAGCGGGGAGTCGCCAAAACCGACACCGATCCTTGCCAGTGCCAACGCCCGTCATCGCCCAATCCAGCCTCGGCCCCCCAACCCATCTGCGGCTGTTCCACCACATGCAGCACCACGGAGTCCCGATTTCCGCCTAACCCATAGGTAGAAACGAAAATCCCGCGAACAGAACCGGAAAACGGCCCCATCGAGGCCGTGATCTCTGCCGGGTTTGAGGACGCCAGCAACGCGGCATCCGAGGACTCATCCGGAGAACGGTCGGTGATCTGATGAAAATAAAATCCCGCTGACACAGCCGCCACCGCAAGCACGACCAAGGCCCCCCATCGGAATTTCCGGAAGCACTTAGCCTCCTCAGCCACGGAATCCCACACCCGTTTGGGCGTCTGCGCCGCCGCCCGCAGACCTGCGAAGAGACGCTGCTCAGCCGCCCTCAATCGGATAAAACTCTGAAAAGCATCCAGCCGGTTTTTGCCAGTGCTCAACTCAGCTTGAAGCAAAGAAAGGTCGTGGGGCGAGATTTCGTGGTCGAGATAAAGGCTAACAAGTTCGTTGAACTTTTCATCCTTCATTGAAAGTCCGATCCCATCTTTTCCCGCAAGCTCTCGCGGGCTCTGGCAATGCGGCTCTTCACCGTGCCAACCCGCACCTTCAGGCGATGGGCAATTTCGTCGTAAGAAAGGTTTTCGATATTCCGCAAGGTCAGCACCTCGCGATGCTTCTTGGAAAGCAGCTCCATGCCTTGGGCCACCTTGTCAACGAACTCTGACGTCAACGCATCGTCTCCCGGCCCAGGGGTCTCCGACGCCAGCAAGTCCTCCAACGTCAAGTCGTTATCGGCCCCGAAAGTGTGATCCAACGACAACGAGGAGTCCCGACCGCGGCGCCACCAATACCAGTAACGGTTATGGCTCAAATTAGTCGCAATCTGATACAACCAGGTCGAAAGTGCCGAGTCTCCACGAAAACCATCCAGACCCCGCTGGGCCCGGATAAAAGTGTCTTGGGCAATCTCCTCCGCGTCCTCGCGATTCTTCAACAGGTGCAAGGCCCGGGCAAAAATCCGATCCCAGTGGCGGTTGACAATCTGACCGAAAGCATCTGAGTCTCCCGATTTTGCCCGAGAAACCAGTTCTGCGTCAATGAGGGCACTTGAAGTATCAGCCATGTTCATCATGAGTCCTCACTTTCCAGCCAGAGTTCCGTGATTTTCCGAAAAATTATTCCCGCACGAACTTAGGTCTCCCGCTGGAAAGACCGTGAAAAGGTATTCCTGAAAAGTCAACCAAAACCTAGACGACTCCCGGCTCTTCGGCTGCCTCGGTGTCCGTTTTCCGCTTGGTGCGAAACTTTGGAGAGGGCTCCGCAACCTCCAGGCTGCCGGCCAAAGCCTCCAGGTGGGTAGCAATAAAGTTCGAGCGATTCCGGTTCTCAAGCTCGGCCAGACGGTCAATCTGGGCGACCAAATCCTGCGGCAGACTGATCGAGATCTGGGTTTTGCCGGGCGCACGCCCGTGGTTGATTTTGCTGCTCATGGTTGGGGGTGATTATCTTGCTAAGAATGGATTATCAAATACTTTCAGGGACAATAAATCAACAAATTTTAGTTGATAACGAGTTATCGGTAACTCCCCCGCCCGATTAAGCTCCATCTGAGGCTTCGCCGACCAAACCAAAGAACTTTTGAACCCGCCGAGCCCACTCCGGTTCCTCAAAGGAGACTTTAAAACTTGGCCTCGCACCGCCAAACCCGCCCAAAGTCCGGAAAATCAACCGATATGCGCGAGCCTGATGGCACCGACGCGAATGACAGCCTCCGCTGGCCCACTCAAAACATCCAATGTCGCGCCGCCCAACCGTAAAAACCCGAATTTTCGACCACATTGAATCCGTAAAGCATCACGCTGACCATCAGGCCGATCACCGCCGCCCGCTCCACCGTCAGCACCACCAAACCCCACTTTAGACCCACCGACCGCCGAATCGAGAACCCAACCGCCGTGATGCCCAGCATCAGCAACCCCTGAAATGCTGTCCGCGAATCCCCCAGCAGTAGCACCATGTAAATCAAGCTCCCGGCCATCCCCAGCAACCAAAGGGCCGTTGCCCAAAATGGCAAAACAGCGCTTCCCGAACTCAAGGGATGCCGCCGGGCACTGGCCTGCTTGACGCCAATGTAACGCTCAGCCAGCAACAACTGGCAAAGCTCGAAGGCCATCAGCAACGGCGCGATCTGAATCAACAACTGAGTCATGATTTCCCCAAAAACCACTGAACCGATACTACAGTCGTCAGCCAACAGCTAACGACGCTCCAAGTTCAGTTATCCCGTGAACTTCGGAGATTTCTCCAAAAAAATCAACCGCCTCACCCTTGGGCGCACCTTTTCGCTCGGCAGCCTGTGCGCCAACCGCGATCCGCCTCCTTCGCTCAAACCGTCCGAAGAATCAGCTAAGCCCCACGCAGTCCGGATTGACGCGCTACCAAACCTAGACGAAGATGACGGTGGTCATTTTCCAGTGCCCTCTGACCACCTCTCTATGGCTCTCGACTTAAAACAACTGATTACGGAGCGGCTCGGCGACAACTACGAGCTTCACCACGCCCACCTCAACCGCACCCTGGTCAAAGTCCTCCGCACGATCGGCTTCGATAAGGTCTACGCCAGGGCAGAGGGTGCGTATCTCTACGATATGGATGGGCTGGACTACCTCGACTTCCTCAGCGGCTACGGGGTCTTTAACATCGGTCGCAACCACCCTGCCATCAAGCAGGCCCTCCATGACGTGCTCGACCTCGACCTGCCAAACATGGTGCAGATGGATTGTGCCCTGCTTAGCGGCCTACTGGCGGAAAAACTCTGCGAAATCGCCCCAAAGCACCTCGACGCCGTCTTTTTCTGCAACAGCGGTACCGAAGCCGTCGAAGGTGCCCTGAAGTTCGCCCGCGCTGCGACCGGACGCTCTCGCCTGCTGTCGATGACCGGCAGCTACCACGGCCTCAGCTTCGGTGCCCTTTCCATCACCAACAACGGCGCCTTTCGCGACGGCTTCGGCCCGATGCTCCCCGGTGCCGAGCCAGTCCGCTTTAACGACCTCGAGGACCTCGAAACAAAACTCAAGGCCGGCGACGTGGCGGCCTTCATTGCCGAGCCCGTCCAGGGCAAGGGCGTCAACATCCCGTCTCCCGACTATTTCCCTACGGCCCAGGCCCTCTGCCGCCGCCACGGTGCGTTGTTCATCATGGACGAAGTCCAGACCGGCTTTGGGCGGACTGGCAAGCTCTTCGCGCACCAGCACTGGGGCCTGGAGCCCGACATCATGACCCTGGCTAAGGCCCTCTCCGGCGGCTACGTTCCGGTAGGTGCCTTCCTGACCCGGCGAGACATCCACCAGCAGGTGTTCCGCTCCCTCGACCGCTGCGTCGTCCACTCCACCACCTTCGGACGCAACAACCTGGCCATGGCGGCCGGGCTGGCCACCCTGGAGGTCCTCCGCGAGGAAAACCTCGTGGAGCGGGCCGCCACCGTCGGCACCGACCTGAGGAACCGCCTGGCCGCCCTGTCCAGCCAACACGAGCTGATCAAGGAAGTGCGCGGCCTCGGCATGATGATCGCCATGGAGTTTCACGAGCCCAGAAGCCTTGGCATGAAGCTGGCCTGGAAGAGCATCCACGCCATGGATAAGGGCCTTTTCCCCCAGATGGTGGTCACCCCTCTCATCAACCGCCACCGCATCCTGACCCACGTCGCTGGGCACAACATGGATGTCGTCAAGATGCTGCCCCCACTCATCATCGGTGAAAAAGAGGTCGCCCGTTGCGTCCACGCCTTCGACGACGTCCTCACGGAATGCCGGAAGCCGCTCGGCCCGATGTGGGAGTTCGGCATGAACCTCGTGAAGGCCTCACGCAGCGAGAAAAACCGCGCCAAGCCCGTTGGATTGGGTGCCTAGACCCGGTCTTGGGAGTGCCAGGATACCGTCGAGGTGGATGGCTTCCCTGAAGTATCTCCCTGTCGGCCAACGGGTGCTGGCAAGGCGGGACGGGCAGAGCTTCAACCGGTTGCGAGGAGTGGCACGTCGATCGGGTAGGCCAATTCAACACCATGAGCGTATCCCCATCACCGCCAGAAATCCCAGGCAGCCCGGCGGCACCCGAACCGGCGGAAACCATCCCACCCGAGCTAGGAAGTAAGCTTTCTGCTCCCCCTGGTGACCCTAGCTCGTCGGCGTCACGGCAAGCACCGGAAATGCTGCGGCTCTCACGGCGCGAAGCCCGGGCCCTGACGCGGGTCGGCATCATTATCGCGGTACTGTTGTTAATCCGGCTAATTTTGCGGAGTTAGACCCCTGCCCACCGCTCGCTTCACCCTGCTGCGCCGATGGCTCAAAATGAGGGCTTCTGGCTTGTCGAATCAGTCTCTCCCGGCATCGCGACGGCTGTCACCACCTCCACCCGGAAGGGCTTTCCGTTGGCCGGGCCACCGGGCACCAGACTGCGATAAGGGAACGGGATTTCGATCCCCTCAGCGTCAAAGCGGGCCTTAACCTCACAGAGGATCCCGTTCCGCACCGCCACGAAAGTCGATTTTTCAAACCAGACCCCGTAGAGGAACTCCTGGGCACTGTCGGCGAACTTCTGGAACAGCACCAGCGGCTCCGGGTTGTCCAAGACCAGCGGATTGGCCGCCGCGACCTCCTGGAGGATCTTGATCACGCGACGCGGATCCTCGTGGTAGGCCACGCCGATCGTCAGATCCATCCGCCGAATCGGGAACCGCGTGATGTTGAGCACCGTGGCTTTGATAAGGTTCTCGTTGGGAATGCGGACGTAAACGTTGTCCAGGCGGCGCAACTTCGTCGAAGTCAGGTCGATACTGATCACCGCCCCGGTCACCCCACTTACCTCAATCAGGTCGCCCACGCGGAAAGGACGCTCCCAGAGGAGAAAAAGCCCGCTGATCAGGTTGCTCAACCCCGTCTGCGCCGCCAGACCGAGGGCCAACGTCAAGATCCCCGCTGCACCTAGAAGTGCCGACAGTTCCACCCCGGCACTCTGCATCACCGAAATCACCAAAATCGCCCCGAGGCCGTAAAACACGACGCTCCCCACCAGCAACGTCGTGTGCTCATCGCTCCGTCGGCGCACCATCGCCCGCACCACCCGCGTAACGGTCTTGAGGGCAGTAAAGCCAACCAGCAAAACCAGCAGAAGACGCAGCCAGCGCTGCACTCCCGGTGAGCTGATCCAGGTCAGGAGTTCTCCAAAGTCAGGAAGCGCAAGGTCAGGGATCATCGTCGAAAATGTGCTGGGAGAGGTGACAACCGCGGAAAATACACCGGTGAAGGCAGGGCGGAGCAGCAGCCAGCGACGGGTTCAATTCCCAAACTGGAAGGTGCGCCGAAAAATGCCCTCATCAGGTGCCACCTGGGCCGCCCGCAACTGCCGCGCCGGGCCCGCAACCTTCGGTGGAGTGCGGCCAAAGCGAATCCGGTTGGGCTCGCCACCACCCCGCTCCGAAACGAAAACCTCGTTGGTCCAAAGCCGATTTCCCGCCCAAAACAACGCCAGATGCGTCGCCTCCAGGCAGATTTTTTCCAGGGGCAGGTCTTCTGCCGACTTATTGAAAACCGTAAAGGCGCAAGCCGCCGTCAGGGGGTCGTGGCTGAGTCTTTCGACATCGACACTGGCCGGAAAGGGTAACGCATAGGAGAGCACGCCCGAGAAAAAATCTCCGAACCAGGTGCTAGATAGCAGCGAGGTCGGGATAACCCTCAAGACCACGTCGCGAGCATCCGCACTCGCGCCCAGCGGGCCGCCGCTCAGTTTCGCTTCGGCTTTTACCGCGTCCGATGCCGACCTCTTCGAGGCCGCAGCCGCCTTTTTTGAGGCCGCAGCCACCGCCCGGTTCGAGGCTTCGATCTCTCGACGCGTGGCGGCTTTCAGGCTTGAGACTTTTAAACTTTGACGATCGACCCCCGGCCCACTGTGAAACTCGGATACTGCCTCGATGGGCGCGTCCGCGCTGCCAGGCTGAGGAGGATGGCTAGAGGCGTCCGCAGCATCGGCCCGGCTGACGTTCCCCAGGGACGCCGGGGGGCTATCAGGCAGGGGTGTCTCCGCGTTGAGCGGAACCGGCTCGCGACCACCGGTGAGCGACGACACCCGTAGGAAGACCGGGATCTCGAGATAGAACGTCGCCCGGCACTTTGGCGGAATCACGCACGTGGGAGCCGTTTTGACCACCAAGGGCCGATCCGGCGGCACCGGCGAGACCTGAAATGCTGGGCGTTCCTCACCGAACGCCCAGCGAGTCCACTTCAGTCCGTCAACATGGGCGTGCGGCCACGGTGATCCCGGCGGAAGGTGACAAAACTCCGGCTGTAGCAGCGCCGGGCGGCCCAACTCACTCGCTGCCCACCAAGCTTGGGTCGTCCGCATCAGATACAGCCGCACGTCACGCACCCGCCAGATGAAACGTTCCTCTGGCCCCAGACTCCAGGAGCTCCATTCACTGCCGTCCCGCATTGCCCAGAGGAAAATGCCCGGCCCCCGTTTCGGCAAGGGGAATCCCCATTTCGACCCAACTTCGCCACCAAAGTGGCCCGCAAAAAGTGCCCCTATCGGTGAGGATGAAACCGCCAGCGAGACCAAACTCACTCGACTGATTTCGCGGAAGCGTTCCGCATTTCCTGCGGTAAGGCGCGGAGGGCATTTTCACGTTCCGACAACGTCGGATGGCTGTAATAAAAACTCGCGTAAATCGGGTGCGGGGTCAGGTTGCTCAGGTTTTTCTGGTGCAGCCGACGCAAGGCCCCGATCAGCGGCTGGGGATCCCCGCCCAGCAGGTCGCGGGCGTAGGAGTCGGCCTCAAACTCATAGCGGCGCGACTGCAGGCTGCCTAGAGGAGTCAGCCAGAATGTCGCCAAGCCGCCAAAAAGCATTGCGACCAGCAGCGCCACCGCTGCCGCATCGGTTCCTGCAACGCCCACCGAAAAACCCAACGGCGCCAGCCAACCAGGGTTGTTGGCCAAGAAAAACACCGCCCCGAAGCCCACCACCGTGGCGAGGGCTGATTTCACCAGCAACTTCGGCAGGTGCCCCCGGCGACAGTGCCCAATCTCGTGGGCCAACACCGCCTCTAGCTCCACCGGGCGGAGCTGCTCGATCAAGGTATCGTAGAGAATCGCCCGGCGTTGGCGGCCAAAACCGGTGAAGAGCGCGTTGGCATGGCCAGAACGCCGCGAGCCATCCATCACGACGATCTGCTGCACGGTGAAGCCCGCCTGCGCCCCCAGGGCCGTCAGCCGGGCTTTCAACTTCCCTTCCGGCAGCGGGGACAGCTTGTTGAACAACGGCAGCAACAACTTCGGGCCGATGGCCATCAGCACGATCTGAATCGCAACCACTGCCAAGGCCCCCCACAGCCACCAGGTCGCCGGGAAAAGCCCGACGAAGCCCAGCAACAGCGCGAGGATCGGCCAACCCAACAACACCCCCAACGCGAGGCCCTTCAGCTGATCCAGCCACCACAGCCGCTGCGTAGTGTGGTTAAACCCGAAGCGGGCCTCCAATCGGAAGGTTGACCACCACGAAAAGGGTAACCCGGCCAGTCCGACCACCAGCACCGTCCCCAAAACAGCGGCTGCTTGCCCCCAGACCCCCAGTCCCAGCAGCGCCGTCGTCCAGGCCCGCAGCCCCTCAAAAAGCATCGCCGCCAACCCGAGCAGCAGCACCAGCGTGACAACCCCCTCCGCTACCGTCTGAACCTGCCCCAGCGTCAACTTTGCCCGTGAGTAAGCGACCGACTTCGCGTATTCCTCCGGCGTCATCACCTCGCGGTAAGCCTCGGGAACCG
>DAIQNO010000049.1:0-11257 GCA_036788355.1 Opitutales bacterium
GGGGATGCCGACGAGGACGTCGGCGTTCCCAGGGGGGGCGTGGTGTTAGTGCAATCCGGGTTTGCGCTGGGGGTGGGGAGGGCGGATAACGAGGGTGATGATTGCTGCGGACTTGTTTGACTGGCCGGAGTCGTTGGCGGCCTTTGCGGGTTTTTTTCCGTTGGGGGCGGCGCCGTGGTCGTGGTTGCCGCAGATCGCGAAGGCGTTGGCAGCGGTGGATTTTGAGACCGGGGCGTTGCGCTCGGGGAGCGGGGTGGAATGGTCGTCGGGAGAGGGGCCGTGGGGCGGGGCGAGCCGACCGATGCCGCCGGGTCTGCACGTAGAGGGGGCGGTTTACCTGCATCCGACGGTGAAGCTGCCACCGTTTGGGGCGATCTACGGGCCTTGCTGGATCGGGCCGGGCTGCGAGTTGCGTCCGGGGGTTTACCTGCGGGGAAATGTGATTGCCGGGGCCAACTGCGTGCTGGGTAACTCCAGCGAGTTCAAGAACTGTCTGTTGCTCGATGGCGTCCAGGCGCCGCACTTTAATTATGTCGGCGACTCGATTTTGGGGAATTTTGCCCACCTGGGGGCGGGGGTTATCTTGGCCAATTTGCGGCTGGATCAGAAAACTGTGCCGGCCTCGACGGCTGAGGGGCGGGTCGATAGTGGCCTGCGGAAGCTCGGCGGCATCCTCGGCGACCACGCAGAGGCGGGGTGCAACGCGGTGATTAACCCCGGCAGTATCCTGGAGCGGCGGGCGGTGGTGATGCCGGGAACGCCGTTTAGCGGCCATCTGGTGCCCAACACCTTGGCCTATTGCAACCAGCCGGTGAAGCGCGTCGCGAGGCGGGATTGAGGGTCGGTGGGGCGGAGCTGGGACGGGTAACCGTTGAGATCTCGCAGAAGCACCTTCCGTCATCGACGAGCGTCGCTTTATCACGCTCCAATCTCGTATCGTCCACGATCATTCTGATGCCTCGGCCATCGCCGTTATCTTCCCCGAAACTGAGAAAACTATGAGCGTCCCGACCGAGTTCATTCATCCGGATTTCCTGCTGGAAACCGACGTTGCGCGCCAGTTGTATCACGATTTTGCGGCGGCTCGGCCGATCGTGGATTACCACTGCCACCTGTCGCCGGCAGACCTGGCGACCAACCGCCGTTTTGAGAACCTTTTCGACATCTGGCTGGCGGGGGATCACTATAAGTGGCGGTTGATGCGGGCCCATGGGGAGCCGGAGGCCTGCTGCACGGGCTCGGCGGAACCTTACGAGAAGTTCCTGGCTTTTGCGAGGACGGTGCCGGCCACTCTCCGTAATCCGATGTATCACTGGACGCACCTGGAGCTGGTGCGTTATTTTGGGATCACGGAGTTGCTCTCCCCGAAGACGGCACCGCGCATCTGGGCGCAGGCCAACGAGATCCTCCGCCAGCCGGGTTTTTCGGCGTGGTCGATTTTGGAAAAGTTCCGGGTGCGGCTGATCGGCACGACCGACGACCCGACCGACGATCTGGCCCACCACCGCGCCCTGTCTGCCTCGGCGTGCCCGGCCAGGGTGGTGCCGTCGTTCCGGCCTGATCGGGCCTTCCAGACCCATGAAGCGGCCCGCTGGAATGCCTGGACGGACGCCCTGGCGATGAGGGCCAACCGTGAAATCGGCTCGCTGGGCGACCTGCTGGCGGCCCTTGAGCACCGCCTCGATGCTTTCGCAGCGGCAGGGTGCGTGGCCTCGGATCACGGGCTGGAGCGGTGCCCGGAGGCCATCGCGACCGAGGGGGAGGCCGAGGCAGCCTTTCGGCGGGTGCGTGGAGGGCAAAATCTCGACCTGGCGACGACGGACGCCTTCACTGGTTACCTGCTGGCGTGGCTGGGCGGTCAATACGCGGCTCGCGGCTGGGCGATGCAGCTCCACCTCGGGGCTACGCGCAATAACCACCGCGGGCTTTACGCAAGGCTGGGCCCCGATATCGGCTGCGACTCCATCGGCGACCTGCCGCAAGTGGCGGGGCTGCGCTGCCTGCTGGGGGAGCTTTCGGCTCGTGGCACGCTGCCGAAGACCATCCTCTACAACCTCAACCCCGCGGCCAACTACGCTTTCGCGACGATGGCGGGTAATTTTTCGGCGGAGGGCTCACCGGGGCACCTTCAGTTTGGCAGTGGCTGGTGGTTCCTCGACCAACTGGAGGGGATGACCTGGCAGCTCAACGCCCTGAGCAGCCTCGGGATGCTGCGGCATTTCGTCGGGATGTTGACAGACTCCCGCAGCTTTATGAGCTATCCGCGCCACGAGTATTTCCGCCGCCTGCTGTGCAACCTCCTGGGCCAAGACCTCGCCGTCGGCAAGCTCCCGGTGGCGCTGCTGCCAGAGATCGGGCAACTGGTCTCGGATGTCTGCTTTGGCAACGCCGCTCGCTACTTTGGCCTGCCAGAGGAGTGACCCAGCGGGGTCGGCAGCCAGAGTTGAGAGCCGAAAATGTCGGCTGCAGCCACCGGACGGCTTTTTCCGGCGGGCGGCGAGGCAGGGTATCGGAGGCCTGAGGGTGGGGAATTGCGTAACCAGTGGTTGCGTTCTCGAGATTTTCGGGAGTGCTACCGCAGGATTTTTGACTCGCCCCGTGCTCATTTCCTTGGCTTATTCAGCGCGGTAACCAGTGCAGTATTCATTATGACCAGCCCATTCTATCGCATTTTGCAGGTCTCGGTGGGAGCAGCCGCCCTTATTTTGGCGTCGATCGTTGTCGGTTGCGGGGGGAGCGGCGAGGCGTCTGATGGTGGGATGGGCGAGCAGGCCCGGATGGTGAGTGCGGTGACGGCGGAGGCGACCACGGTGGTGCGTTACCTGGACGCGATTGGGGAGGCTACGGCGCGCCGGACGGTTCACCTGAAGCCGCAGGTCAGTGGGCGGTTGGTGGGCATCCATTTTGAGGAGGGCCGGGCAGTGGCGGAGGGAGACCTACTTTTTACCCTGGATGCGGCACCTTTTGAGGCGGTGCTGCGGCAGGCGCGGGGGGAGTTGGCGGCGTTGCGGGCGGCGGAAGAGCTGGCGGCCCTGGAAGAGGCCCGCAGTCGCAGCTTGCGCGAGGATAACCTGATCTCCTTGCAACAGCAGCAGGCGTTGAGTGCGCGGGTGGCGGAGTTGCGGGGGCAGGTCGAGGCTGCGGAGGGGCGCCTGGCGTCCGCGACCGTCAATTTTGAATATACGCAGATCCGCGCTCCGTTTTCGGGGGTGGCGGGGTTTCACGGGGTGCAGGTTGGCGCGGTGGTGGAGCCTGGGATGTCAGGGCAGTTGACCACGCTGCGGCAAGTGGACCCCATCTACATCGACTTTTCGGTCAACGCAGCGCAGCTCCCGGACGTGCGGGCGGTGTGGGAGCGTCTGGGCCGTCAGGTGCCGCTTAGCGTGCGCCGCACGACGGCAGGCGATGAGGGTTCAGTGGTCGGCTCGGCGCAGTTAACGACCCTGGGAAGCGCCGTGGATCGGGTCACTGGCACCGTCGATCTGCGGGGTGAAATGGCCAACCCAGACGGTGCCATCTGGCCGCAGGAGCCGCTGCGGCTGCGCCTGGAGCTGGAGGAGCTGCCGGGCACGGTGGTGCTGCCGATCGGGTGCGTGCAACTGAGCCAACAGGGGCCTTTTGTGATGGTGATCAACGACATCGCTGCGCGAGCGACGCCCTTCGGCCCGGCCAAGTTCGGCGTGGTGGAGCCTCGACCGGTGACGGTGGGGCAGCGCCAGCCAGGGGGCCGGGTGGCGATCCTGTCTGGCTTGCAGGGTGGGGAGTCGGTGGTGCTGGACGGCCAGATTTTCCTCTTTCCGGGGATGCCAGTGCAGATTGCCGAGGGCCGAGTTTCGGCGCAATAACCGCAGGATACTGTCAGACGCTACCGTTCAACCACGGTCACCATGAATCTTTCCGCCCCCTTTGTCCAGCGTCCAGTGTTGACGTTGCTGCTCAGCCTGGCGGCTGCGACTTTTGGTTTCGTCGCCTACACCCAACTGCCGGTCAATGACCTGCCGGACGTGGAGTATCCGGTGATGCAGGTCAGTGCGCGGTATCCGGGGGCCAATCCGATGGTGATGGCGCAGAACGTGGCCTCTCCGTTGGAGCGGGAATTGTTGAAGATCCGGGGCGTGCGGTCGGTCAGCTCGTCCAACCGGCAGGGGAACACCTCGATCACGGTGGAGTTCGCCCTGGGGCGTCCGATTGACCTGGTGGCACCGGATGTGCAGGCCGCGATCAACGCCGCGACGCGCAGCCTGCCGGCAGACTTACCGTCGCCCCCGACCTATCAGAAGACCAACCCGAACCAGCAGCCGATTCTGTATATCGGGCTGGTCAGCACGACGCTCACGGAGGGCGATCTTTACGACATCGCGTTCAATCAGGTGGCGCAGGAGATTACGACGATCGACGGCGTCTCGGCGGTGGATGTGTACGGTTCGGCGCGGGCGGTGCGGGTGCGGGTCAACCCGGCGCAACTGTATCAACTGGGGCTGACCTACGCCGACCTGGATGCGGCCATCCGCCGAGAAACGGGGTTGATCAGCGCGGGGTCGCTGGAGGGGCAGGCTCTGAGTCTGACGCTGGTGCCCGACACGCAATTAGAGCGGGCGGAGGACTACGCGGGGATCATCCTGGCCTACCGGGAGGGCCGTCCGGTTTTCCTCCGCGATGTGGCGGACGTGGTGGAGAGCGTAGATAATGAGGACCGGCGCCTGAACTACAGCTCGGTGCAGATTCCGCCGGGGGCGGTGGGGGTGGTTTTGGCGGTGCAGAAGGCCATCGGGGCCAACGCGGTGGAGGTGGCCTCGGCCATCGACGCTCTGCTGCCGGTGCTGGATGAGCGGATCCCGGACTCGATCGTCATGCGGGTCATCTATTCTCGCGCCAAGAGCATCATCGCTTCCCTCGATGACGTGAAGGTGACGCTGGTGCTGGCCTTCGTGCTGGTGGTGCTGATCATCTTTCTCTTTTTAGGGCGGGTGACCGATACCCTGGTGCCGATGGTGGTGATGCCGATGTCGCTGCTGTTGACTTTTATCGCGATGCAGATCCTCGGTTTCACGATCGACAATCTGTCCTTGATGGCCCTGACGCTCTCGATCGGGTTTCTGGTGGATGATGCGATTGTGTTCTTGGAGAACACCGTCCGCCGGATGCAGGACTTGCACGAGACGCCTTACGAGGCCGCTCTAAATGGGGCCAAGGAGATCAGCTTTACGATCGTGGCGACCTCGGTGACCTTGATTGCGGTCTTTCTGCCGGTGGTCTTCATGCCGGGTCTGTTGGGGCGGATTTTCTTCGAGTTTGGGATGGTCATCATCGTCGTGGTGATCGCCTCAACGGTGCTCGCGCTGACCCTGACACCGATGATGTGCGCCCGCTTTTTGAAGGCCCACGATCCGCAGAAACGGACGTTGGTGGAAAAGGGAGCCCACGCGCTGGAAGAGCTGCTGTTAACGGTTTATCGCCCGTTGTTGCGGGCTAATCTGCGTTTCTGGTGGGTTTCTTTGCTGGTCTGGGTGGGGATTGTCGGGCTCGGTGCTTGGGCCTTTACGCGGTTGCCGCTGACCTTTCTGCCGACGGGTGACAGCTCCTTTATATCCGGGATTTTCCTGACCAGGACGGGTTCTTCGCCGGATCGCGTGGGCGACTGGCAGGGCCAGATCGACCAAGCGATTTTGGCCAACCCCAACGTGGACCAGTTTGTGACGGTCAGCGGCGTCGGCGAGTTTCTGCAGAGCAACTTCATCATCGCCTTCGTCACGCTAAAGCCACCGGGAGAGCGGGTGGGCGGGTTGAGCATCGAGGCCGTCAATGGGGAGCTGCTGGGAGCCACCGCCAGCATCCCCGGCGTGATTCCGGCCCTGCGTCCACAGCCAACGCTGGAGATCAGCACGACGGGAGCCGGGCGGCAGCAGGGGGAATACGCCTTCACGATCAGCGGCATTGACCGCGATGCAGTTTACGCAGCGGCCCAGCAGCTCCAAGGGGCGATGTTTTCGCAGATGGGCACGCTCTTCGCCAACGTGCAGAGCGACCTGTTTCTGGACAATCCGGAGGTAAACATCGCGATCGACCGGGAGGCAGCGGCCCGTTATAGCGTCGGCACGATGGAGCTCGGCAGGATGCTTCAGGAGGCCTACTCGCTGAACTTTAGCTACCTAATTAAGTCCAATAACCAGCAATACCAGGTGATCGTGGAGGCCGCGCGGGAGTTTCGCCAGGATGCCGCCGATCTCGACCTGCTTTTCCTCCAGAGTGGCTCGGAGGCACCGAGTGATCGGCTTTCGGGCAGCCGGATGGTGCCGTTTAGCGCGGTGGCCAGTGCGACGGCAACCACCGGGCCGATCTCGATCAACCAGCTTAACAACTTCAGCGCGGTGACGATTTCCTTCGACCTGATCCCGGGGGTGCCCGTGGGTCAGGCGACGGGCTTCATCGAAAATTCGGCGCGAGAGATCGTTCCGGCCAACCTCAAGCAGGAGTTTCGTGGGCAGGCAGAGAGTTTTCTCGAAGCGGTGGAAGCCGGGAAATACCTTGGCATCGTGGCCTTTTTCGCGATGTTCATCGCGCTGGGGATCCTTTACGAGAGCTACACGCAGCCGATCACGGTGATGTCGGCCTTGCCGGTGGCCCTGTGCGGCGGTCTGCTGACGCTGTTGGCTTTCGGCGAGTCGCTGTCGCTCTACGCCGGGATCGGGCTGTTCATGCTGATCGGGATCGTGCAGAAAAACGGGATCTTGCTGGTCGATTTTGCCCTGATGCGGCAGGAGGAAGGTCGCGACCGCGTGGAGGCCGTTTACGAGGCCAGCCTGGAGCGTTTTCGCCCGATTCTGATGACGACGCTCTCAACCGTTTTCGGCGTTCTGCCGATCGCTTTGGGCTTTGGGGCCGACGGGGAGGCGCGGCGCTCGCTGGGGCTGGTGATCGTCGGCGGTCTGGTGGTGGCGCAGGTGGTGACCCTGTTCCTGACGCCGTCCTTTTTCCTGGTTTCGGACTGGATTCAGAGCAATATTGTCGATCGGGTCCCGCTGTTACAACGTGGTCAACGTGCGAAGTAGCCTGATCGCGAGGTGGACGGTCGGTTGGGCGCGGCTGGGGTAGCGCCGGGGCGCCATTTCCCGAAGTCGTCGGCGGTCGGCGGAGAGTCGGCTCGTGGCGCGGGAAAAGGGCGCCTTCGGGCGTGTTTTCTCGTCCTCCCACCCGCCGCCGTGCTCCGGTTTCTGACGATCCTGGCGACCGCTGGGGGAGCGACAGGGCGGCAGGAAACCGGAACAGGCGAGCAGAGGGGCTCAGTCCCATTAAGCAGAGCGCGCCAAGGGGGTTGACCAGAAGGAAAACTCCAGTTGGGCGTCTGCGTCGTAGCTCTCGATCAACGGCGTGAAGCCGTTGCGACGAGCCATGCGGCTGGCATCTTCTGCCGTGGCGTAGTGGCCGATCCAACGGTCACTTGCTTCGGGTGAATTGATGCGCAACCGCCAGCCCCCGTGAGGGGACTCGGCAATCGTGACTGTCAACATGGTTGGAACCTGAACGATGAGGCCATGCCGCCGCAAAACGGCAGGGCCTGACGCGGAAGGCACCCCCGCCGGGGAGCCCTCCAGTTTGAGAACGCGATAAGAGCGTGACGCGGGGGTAGGGCGGTTGTCAAGCCGTCAGCTACGGCCGACGGTTCTTAGACGGAGGGCTGGTGGGAGCCGTGGCGGGACGTCAGCGAAGCGGGTCTATTTTCCCGGCCTCGGGCGGAGTCTCCCAGAGTTGGCCCGCCGCCTGCTTACCTTGTTTCGCATGATAACGATACGTGAGGCGAAGATGGTGCCGCTGGCCATCACCACCCTGTTTTTGGCCCTGGTCGTCTTCGGCAACCTGACCGACTACGGCTCCAATTACGCTTTCGTAGAGGGCGTTTTGAGCATGGAAACCACCTTTGAGGGCAACGCTATCCGCTGGCGGGCCATCCATGCGGAGTGGGTTTACCACGTTTTCTACGCCACGATCATCCTGTGGGAGGCGGCTGCCATGGCCCTCTGTGGCTGGGGCACCTGGGTGCTGTGGAAGGCCCGCCGCAGTGACGCTGCGACGTGGCAACGGGCCAAGCGCATCGGAGCCCTTGGGTATACGCTCAGCATGGCGCAATGGTATCTGGCGTTTATCACGGTGGGTGGGGAGTGGTTCGCCATGTGGCAGTCACCGATCTGGAACGGCCAGGAAGCGGCCACCAGGATGTTTCTCATTATGGGCGTGTCCCTGTTGTTTCTCCTCCAAGCCGATCCTGAGACGGAACCGTCGGCAGCAGCGTGATGATTTCCGCTGCGTTCCGCCTCCCGCGCTTCCTTTTACGCTAATCGCCCGTGGCCGATAGGTTTTCCCCCTGCTCTCATTCCTCGATGACCACCCTGCTTAGCTCGATTCCGGCCAGTCACTACTGGCCTGCCTACCGGTGGCCCGCCTTTTCCCGGCTGGCGGCCCAGCCGTCGGGTGCGCCGCTGGTCGTGCTACCTCTGGCCGGTCTGGAAACGCGCAACGACGAGCTTCCGTTAGATGCCGAGGCGTTGCTGCTAGAAGCCCTGCTGACCGACTATGCGAAACGCCCGGCAACGCCAGACTTTCTCGCCCTGCCGCCGCTGACCTACCTGCCGCGACTCGGCTCTGGCAGCTTGTGGGCCAGTGACTACCCGACCGCGCATCGCCTTGTCGATGAGGTCTGTCTTAGCGTGAAGGCGGCTGGTTTCCGGCGCATCGCGATGGTCAACTGCTGCCCGGAGCGTGCCCCTTTTGTGGACGTTGCGGCCCGCGACTTGCGCGTCAATCACCAGCTTCAGATGTTCTGCCTGAACCTCGACCTTTTCGGTTGCTCACTGCCCGCCAAAGGGGAGCTTTCGGCGACGGCGGTGGAGCTGCTGGGGCACGTTCTGGCAACCTTGGACGGGCGGCCCTCCGCTACGGCGGCGACCTGGGGTTGTGCGGTGGAGGACTTCGCCAACTTGATGGCGGCGGTCCACGCCCACCCGGCCTTGAAGTCGGCTTAGAGCCGCCGCACCCCCAGACCTCCGCTGAGACCCGCCTTTTCTATCATGAGTCCTCTGTTGCGTGCCCACGCCCTTTCCGCGCTGTCGATGCGACAGATCGCCGAGCTGCCGAACCGCGAGGCGATCCCGGTCGTGTTGCCCACCGGAGCCATCGAGCAGCACGGTCGGCACCTTCCGGTGATGGTGGACTCGCTGATGGGGGTGGCTTGGCTGGAAGCCGCCGCCCCGAAAATCCCCCTCGGGGTGCCGTGGTTTTTCGCCCCGCCAGTGGTGATCGGAAAGAGCAATGAACACACCGGATACCCTGGCACGCTGATTATTTCGCGCGATTCCCTCCGGGCCTGCCTGCTGGCCCAGGCAGAAGCGCTAGCCGAGCTGGGATTTCGCGTCATCCGCATCCTCAACACCCACGGCGGCAACGTCTCGGTGATCCGCTATACCCTTCCCGAGATTCGACAGCGCTTCGGCCTCGACATGGACCTGCTGGCCGCTCGCTACGAGACCGGCGTTAATCCCCGCGAGGCCCTTTATGGCATCCATGCCAACGAGGTAGAAACCAGCTACCTCCTCGCCCTCTGCCCCGAACTCTGCGAGATGAACGAGGCCACCTGTGAATGGATCGGCAGCCTTGAGGATCCCAGCCCCCTGCGACCGGAGTTCGCTGCCGCCACCTACGCGTGGCAGACCTCCGACATCTGCGTCAGCGGAGCGATGGGAGACGCCACCGCGGGCACTGCCGAGAAGGGGCGACGCTGGCTCGATCTTGGCTCCACCGCCGTCGCCCAGGCGATTATCGCGGCAGCCGGGCACCGCTAGAGGCCCAGGATTTCTCCAAGAAGTCGGGGTTCCCCGTCGGCTCGATTTCAGGCCAGCGCGTCACGGCAATCTTCCAGCGGGTAAGTCCAGATTTCCGACAACGTGGGGTGATACCAGTGCGCCGCCGCGAGTTGCTGAACGGTCGCCCCGAGGTGGACTCCGACCGACATCGCGTGGATCAATTCCGAGGCATCCTTCCCGACGCACTCCGCCGCCAGGAGCCGCCCGCTTCCCCGCTCTGCCCAGCAGCGGACGAAGCCGCGCTTGGCCTCCATCAAAATTGACTTTCCATGGTCGTCGAAGGTCATCTTGGCGGTGACGACCTCCAGCCCGCGGCGCGCCATTTCCTCGGGCGTCAGCCCGACGTAGGCCACCTGCGGATCGGTGAAGATCACCCCTAAAACCGTGTCGTAGTTGACCGTGCCGGTGGGCTGTCCCAGGGCGTGGCGGGCAGCCACCTCACCCTGCATAATGGCGACATGGACGATCTCGTGCGGCCCGGCGACGTCCCCCGCGGCGTAAACGTGGGGATTGGCCGTCTGCTGATAGCGGTTGACCTCAACATGACCCGACCGCCGCAACTGAAAGCCCCCGGCAGCGGCATCCAGGTGGTCGGTGTTCGGTCGGCGGCCCAGGGCGTTCAGGACGTGCCGAGCCGCACGCTGAAAAACGGCCCCGCCGTGCCGAAAGGTCACGATAAAGCCCTCCCCGCCCCGCTCCACCGACTCCAACTGGGTGTCGGTCAGCACCTCCATGCCTTCCGCCCGAAAAGCCGCCTCAACCACCTCGGAGGCCTCTGCCGTCGCCTCCTTCAAGAGGCGTGGGCTTCTTTGGATCTGCGTCACCCGCGTGCCGCTGCGGGCGAGGAACTGCGCCAGCTCGCAGGCCACCACGCCGCCCCCCAGCACGATCACCGAACCGGGATCCTCCGCCAGTTCCAGCACGTCGTCGCTGGTCCAGATTCCCGGCAGGTCGATCCCCGGCACCGCTGGCCAATTCACGGAAGAACCCGTCGCCACCAGAATCTTCTCCGCCAAGAGGGTGTCCCCATTCTCCAAGGCCACGACGTTGGGCCCGGTAAAGCGGGCCTGCGACCGATGCAACGTAAAGCGATCATCGGCCAACTGCCCCTGGCGATACGCGGCAAACTCCCCGATCGTCGCCAGTTTCCGGCGGTGCAAGGCGGCAAAATCCATTCTGGCGGTCGGGATTTCTAGCCCAAAGGCCGCCCCGTGCTGGGCCAAGTGCAGCACTTCGGCGGAGTAAATCAGCGTTTTCGACGGCATGCACCCGCGCAAAATACACAACCCGCCCAACTCCGCGCCGCCATCGACAATGCCGACGCGCTGCGTGAACTGCCGCGCGGTCCGGGCGGCGGCGTAACCCGCACTCCCGCCACCTAAAACCAGAAAATCGTAACTAAA
>DAIQNO010000050.1:0-11242 GCA_036788355.1 Opitutales bacterium
GGGCCGATCTCCGGCTCCGGTGATGACCTCGAATTTTCGCTCGAACTAGGACCTCGCAGTCAAATCTATACTCCAGGCCGCTTTAGCTTCGGAGCCGCACGTTTTGGAACCACGGCACCCAACGGTTGGGGACGTGCTACGGTCTATCGTCCAGGGGGTCGCAATATTTCCTATTTTGTTCCTCGCGTTAAGACCGTGGCCTTCTGGGTTAGTGTGGACCAGTTTGCCGAGGGGCGAACGACTGCTGATCTGGTTGCTGTCGGGGAGAATCGGATGGTTTTCGTCCAAAACGGCACCCTGCGCTACACCGAGCGGGCGGATACCACCGCAAAGACCATTCAGGGCAACGGGTTTCAGCTTAATCGCTGGCACCACGTCACCATCTCCTACGACCTCGATCGGATGAAACTCTATCTAGACGGTAATCTGGTCGCCAACCAAGTTTACACTGACGACATGCAATTTCCAGACTACGGCACCTGGGTCTTCGCCAATGCCTATTCACCGAATTATCTCATTGGATCGCTGGATGAGATTTATATCTTCGACCGCGCCCTGTCTGACGTCGAAGTCAAATTGATCATGAACCAAGGGCTCAATGCGCCATCCTCGGCATCGGCAACCGCCTTGAGTGGTCAAGAAGTCCAGCTCAATTGGTCGGACAGCAGCACCAATGAATCGGGGTTCCGGATTGAGCGTAAGATGGGCTCCGAAAAGGTGTTTACGGAGATCGCCTCGCTTCCGGCAGGCACGACCAGCTTCCTCGACTCGACCACCACGCCCTTGACCAGCGTGAGCTACCGCGTGATTGCCTTCCACGAAGGCACCCAGTCTGGGCCCAGTATTGTGGTAACCCTTACCACTCCCGCACCCATCGTAGGCAACCTGCTCCAGAACCCTGGGCTAGAAGCAGGAGTCTTCCAGCCCTGGACTCGAACCGCGGGCGGAAATGTTGCCCTAACCACATCGACCGTGCAAAGTGGCACCTACGCCCTCCAGCACACCGGTCGCACCTCGGCGTCTTCCCGTATCCGCGTGAACATCCTGAACTCTCTGCTGCTGAATGGGAGCGGGGGCTACCAGATTGGCGCCTGGGTTCACCTCACGACGCCGAGCCCGGTGACGGTCCGACTCAACTATCGTGACGGCACCACCTTCCGGAATGCGGAGGTCACGGCCCAAGGCAACGCGGGTTGGACGTGGATCGAAGGGGAGGTGACGACCAACTGGACGGTTCTTAACGAAGCCTATTTCGAGGTCCTTCCCACCGGTCACGCTGGAAACTACGTGATCGACGATGCCTCAATGGAAAAGCTCTCCTTCGATGGCAGCATTGGCTCGCCTACCAACCTGACGCTTTCCAATAACAAGGTGGCAGAAAACCAGCCGATCGGGAAGTTCGTTGGGCAAATCTACACCACCGACCCCGACGGTGGCGACACCCACACCTACGAGCTGCTGGGAACCGACGCGGCCCAATTCAGCATCGTCGGCGACGAACTCCGCACGGCCGCGGTTTTCGATCACGGCCAAAAGTCGAGCTACAGCGTGACCATCCGCACCACCGATAGCGGCGGTGCTACCTTCAGCAAAGCCTTAACCATCAGCGTGCTGAATGCCTCCTTCCCGATCACCACCCTGCCAAACCCCGTCATCTGGCATCGCTATGAAGGGAACGCCACCGACTCCAGCGGGAACGGAAATCACGGCACAGTTCGCGGCTATAGCACCTATCCGACAACGGCCAAGGAAGGCGACCAGGCCATCCAAATGCGGGGAATGCGGAATTGGATCGAGATGAACGTCCCCGGCGTCAAGACAGCGTTCGCGGAACGCACCCTGGCTCTCTGGATTCGTCCGACCATCACCTCGGGCACCCAAGTTATTTACGAACAGGGTAATTCGACGGGCTTCGGTCTGCGGATCCGCAATGGCCTGCTCGAGGCGGTCGCGGCCCAGGGGTCAAGCAAGACGCTTATCTCGGTTCCTTTCACATCGTTGCAATGGAACCATGTGGCCGTCCGCTACCACCACGGTCTGCTCAGCCTGTTCCTCAACGGCGCCTTGGTCGAAACAGCAGACTCGCGTCTGCTGAGTATCAACGCCCACAATACCCTTGGCTGCATCGGCGGGCGCCTCAGCGGGGATCCTTTCGGCGGTCTCAGCGATGGCGATCTCTACAACGGCAGCATCGACGACCTCCGGGTGTTCGATGTGGGCCTACCGGACAGTCTCATTGCAGAGATTGGCGGGTTTGCGCTCCCTCCACCGCCTCCTCCTTCGGATGAGCCGTTTGAGATCATCCAATTCGACAGCCTGGCCGGCACCGACTACGTAACTTCCTCCAAGGGGCTGGCTCGCACCTGGACTCTGACGGGCTCCATCGCGCGGGTAGCCTTTAGCGACACAAGCCCGCTTTCACCCTCGTCGGCCTACTTTGGCCCTCAGTTTTTCGGGGCGGCCTCAAGTTCGATTACGGGATCGGGAACGGCCTCCGCAACGGGTGCCTCCGCCGCGGTGCAAAATCGAAATGCACCCTTTAGAGACCGCGTCAACCTGACCTACAGCCTGGCGAACACGAGCACCGCTGCCAAGACGGTATCAGCGGGGGGCTTCATCGTCTTCAGGTCGGCTAACCCCTTCAGCGTGAACGCCGACGATGTCTTTTCGGCCAGTATCACCGGTTCCAGCGGCTTCAGCCAGGTCGGTCGGTGGGTCGTTCGCACAGGGTCAGGTGCCTATTACGTCTCAAATGAGACCTTGCGAGTGGGCTCACTCGTGAGATCCTCAGGAATTACCTCAACTACCTGGGCATTACTCTCAACGGGTGCCACGGATTACTATCAAAGCTACGGCTCGTTCGGCTCCCTGTCCTTAACCGGTCTGACCGGTGCGGGGATCTATTACGAGGGTCTGCGCTCCAATGTTTCCTCCACGAGCATGGTGGGGTCGGGATTCCGGCTCGACCAGTTCCGCCTCATGTCGGACTCTCCGACTGACGACTCGGGCACTGACGGCTCGATCCTCGTTGCGGATGTGCCTTATCAAACTTGGAGCGATACCGTCAATTGGGGTTCCATCAGTCCATCCGAGCGGGGGCCGAATGATGATCCCGATGGTGACGGCTACACCAACTTCCTGGAACGAGCACTGAACGGCGACCTTGGCGGAGCGGATCAGAATCTTGTCCCTATGGAAATGGAAACCCTGCCGGACGGTCGCTTAAGGCTGACCTTCTGGTATGAAAAAGGAGTTCCATCGTTAAATTATCAGGTAGTCGGCTCAGTTGACCTCAATACTTGGACGACTACCGGGGTCGCACCTGAGGTTTATGATGAGGCTTCAGGCATGTATTGTCAACAATGGACTCTGCCCTTCGGTGCCGCGGGTGGCTTTGGTCGCCTCCAAATTAGCCAGCCATGAATATTCTCCTCATGCTCGTTGCGATCCTAGCCGGCTTGCTGCCCTCAGGCCCACTAAATGCTGATCCTGAGGCTCCTCGGTTGTCCTCCCCTCTGCTCTTGGCCAAGCCAAGGGCAGAGGTCGAAGATACTGCCGAGGTGATGAAAGAAGCTGGGGTTCGATTGTATAAGTCAGTGCCCAGTATTGGTCTTCATATCCTGGAATTATTGCCGGGGGTTCAACTCGCCGACGCTCTCGCATTACTCCGAGGCTCTGGGCTTTACGAATACGTAGAGCCTGATTCCAGCCTGAGCATTGAGCCTCCCATCAAGCCAGAATAAAACGTTGAGGCTTGAACCTCCACGAGGAATTACCCCGAACTGATCCCTAATACGATTGAGGTAACGATAGATCTCTTTCCAAGAGTTGATCCTTGAGGCGAAAAGGCCCTGTCAAAACATTTTTTCAGGCCTTTCGCGCCGAAGCAAGTTTCATCCATCAAGCATCCATTTTATCGCCGGCAACCTGCAGATCTCCCTTCTCGGCTTTTGGCCATTTTGGAAGAGAGACTACGGGTATCCTGGCGACCCGTTTTACGTCCTGACGTAAAATCAAGCAACAACCCCATCAACCATACCCCTGAAAGAAATGAAGAATTACCTACCTCTCATCGTTTCGCTGGGCCTAGCGTTCAGCGCGGCGACGGTCTCAGCCCAGAATCGTTCACTGCCGTCCGACGGAGGTTACGTTAATGTCAAGACGGACTTCGGTGCCGTCGGTAACGGCGTCGCCGATGACACGGCCGCGATCCAGGCAGCGATCCGCAGTGTGCTGGTGAACAATGGCCGCTATAATCCGCGGTTCATCTACTTCCCCAACGGCACTTACAAGATCAGCGATACGCTGATCAGTCGCATGGCAGACACGAGCGGCTTCAGCCAAGGCTGGCGCTCGGGCATGGTGCTCTACGGTGAAAGCACTACCGGCACCATCATTCGCCTCGCCGATAATACCCCGGGCTTTGGCAGTGCGGGCACCAAGGCCATGATCCTGACCGGATCCGAGAATCCCGGTAATGCCGATGGCCGCGGCAACCAAGGTTTTAAGCACTCCGTGCTCAATATGACGATCCACACCGGCACCGGAAACCCGGGGGCCATCGGCATCGATTACAACGTCAGCAACATTGGCACCATCGAGCGCGTGAAGATCGTTGCGGGTGGGTCTGGTGCCGGGCGCACGGGGCTGAACCTGACGCGCACGCCAGGGCCTGGGATGATCAAGAACGTCACGATCGAGGGTTTCGATATCGGCATCGACGCCGATGCCTTTCTTTATTCGATGGTGTTCGAGTCGATCTCGCTGATTGGCCAGAAGGTGGCCGGGGTGCGCAACCAAGAGCAGGTGCTCTCATTTCGGAACTTGTTCAGTAACAACAGCGTGCCGGCGATTTTGACCACCACCCCGCACGGGTTGATCAATCTGATCGACTCCGAGTTTATCGGTGGGGCTTCCGGCAAAACGGCGATCACCTCAACCGGCAAGTTGAACATCTTGAATCTGCGTTCGAGTGGCTACGGCACGGTGGTGCAAAACTCTGGCGGCACCAGCCCCAATGTGAGCGGAGGCAGCGGCGTAACGCAGATCGATCAATACTCCTCCCATGGGCCCTACACGGCCTTTTCGGGAGCACTGACTGAGGCCCTCAACCTGCCAGTCGAAGAGACGCCCGACTTTCACACCACCAATTTCAGTAACTGGGCCAACGTCCTCGACTATGCCTCGCCGCAAGCGGCCATCGACTCGGGTAAGCTGATTGTGTATTTTCCCAACGGTGTTTATAAAATCAACAGCACGCTGATCGTGCGCGGCAACGTCCGTAAGATTATGGGGATGGAAGCGGCCTTGGAGAAGAATACCGGCTTCTCCGGAGGTCCTTTGGTGCGCTTCGCCGAGGGAACCCATCCCGAGGTGATAATCGAGCACATGCGTATCAAAGGAACGATCGAGCATGATTCTAGCCGCACCTTGGCCCTGCGTCATGTAAACATCGTGGGCAGCGGCATCGCTAACACCGCCGCAGCCACTGGCAAGTTGTTTATCGAGGATGTCATCACCAAGAAAACGACGGTGCAGGCTCCTTTGACGGTGTGGGCTCGCCAATTGAACACCGAAACGTCCACGGACTCGATTCTGTGGACCAACAACGGTGCGACCTTGTGGATTCTAGGGTTCAAGACCGAAAACCAGAAGACAGCGATCGAGACCAAGAACGGCGGCTACACGGAGCTACTCGGGGCCTTGCTGTATTTGCAAAGTGGTTCGGCCCCGACCAGTATTCCGGCCTTCATCATTGATAATGCCCATGCCACGCTTAGTTACGCCGTCAGTTCCAACCGTTACCCGGTGCAGGTGCGGGAGAAGCGGGGATCGGTCACCCAGGAGTTGCTGGCCTCCGTGGTGCCGGATCGGGGCAGTGCAGACAATTGTGCCTACTTTGCGGGCTATACTACGCCCTTCCCAACGGCTGGCTCTGGGTCGATCATCCTGTTTGATAGCGTTGCCGACACCGATTACGTTACTGCCAACGTCAACTTGGCCCGCACCTGGAGTCTGTCAGGCTCCACCGCACGGATTACGTTCAGTGATGCCAATGCTCTGTCGCCTGGCTCTGGTTACAATGGCCCGCAGTTTTTCGGAGCTGCCTCGACCACCATCACCGGAACCGGGAAGACCTCGTCCAACGCTCGCACCAACAACGTGCAAAACCGCGCGGCTCCCCTAACGGATCGAGTCAACGTCGTTTACAACATCGCGAATTCCAGTACGGCAGCCAAGACGATCTCGTCGGGCGGGCTCATCCTGTTCAAATCGGTTTCCCCGTTTAGTGTCACCTCGCCGGACGCATTTTCGGCGACGCTGATGGGCTCGAACGGCTTTAGCCAGGTGGGGCGCTGGGTGGTGCGCACGGGTAGTGGCACTTACTATGTCTCCAACGAGACCTTCACGGTCGGATCACTACAGACCTCTTCGGCAGTGAATACGACGACCTGGGCCGTGTTGAATACCGGGGCATCAAACTACTACCGAAATTACGGAACCTTTGCGCCGCTGTCTCTAACGGGATTAACCGGAGCAGGTATCTACTACGAGGGGCAGCGCACCGGCGTCACCTCGACGGGCAACGCGGGAACGGGCTTCCGGTTGGATCAGTTCCAAGTCATCCCCTGATCCACCGAACCCAGCAGCAGAGGTTATCGTCTCTCCTACAAAGAAAAACTGAACATCGATCGGTGTAAGCCACCGAAACTCGCCCTATGATCATGAACCAGACCCCCTGTTTATTGAGAACGATAACCCTCTGCCTGCTGGCGGTGTGGGCGGTGCCGGCACTCACGGCCAGTAACGCGAGCAACGAGTCGGTGACCTTCCCGCCTGGCGCGAAAGTCATCAACCTCGTCACCGACCTCGGCGCCGTCGGGGACGGTAAGACGGACAATACGGAAGCCTTCCGGGCGATGATCGCCATGGAAGGCTACCAGTTTTACCTGCCGGACGGGGTGTATCTGATTTCGGACACGGTCAGCTATGGGCAGCGTATTTTCAAGATTTTGCAGGGTCAGAGTCGAGACGGCACGATCATCCGACTCCAGGATAACAGTCCCGGTTTTGACAATCCGGCAAAACCGAAAGCGATGTGGGTGACCGGGCAACCTCCGGCGATCCGCTTTCGTAACGCCATCCGGAACCTCACTTTCGATACCGGAAAAGGTAACCCTGGGGCGATTGGACTGAACTTTTACGTGAACAACCAGGGGGCGGTGCGCCACGTGCGGATCCGCTCGGGTGAAGGCGGCCAAGAGCCGGGGCGCGTGGGGTTGGCACTGACTTTAGACATGGTCGGGCCGCTGCTGATTCGCGACCTCCTGGTCGAGGGCTTCGATATTGGCATCGACATCAAGATGGCGGTCAACTCCGTTACCCTGGAAGACATCACGCTGCGTGGTCAACGCGAGGTCGGGGTGCAAAATTGGCAAAATCTGGTCTTTCTCCGTAAACTTCGAAGCGAGAATGAAGTCATCGCGGTCCGCAACGGCGGCCCAGCGGGCGTTTTCCTGTTGGCCGACAGCGTCCTGCGGGGTTTCGGGAAGGCGGCCACCAGGCCAGCAATCGAAATTACCCATGCTGGCTCTGGCAACTTCGTGATGCGGACCACGGTGGAGGGCTACCGAATCGCGATCAAAGATCAGCCGAGTGGGGAGGAAGTGCCTGCCGGTTACGTGGATGAGTGGAGTGCCGACCCACCCATCATGCTCCATAGCGGCACCGGTCGGATGCTGCACCTGCCGGTAAAGGAAGTGCCACACTTCCCATGGGAGGCTGATTTCTCTAAATGGGCTGACGTGACCGCCTTCGGTGCCAATCCTTACGATGATGAAGACGACGCGCCAGCGATCCAACGGGCCATCGATAGCGGTGCCACGGTGGTCTATTTCCCGCAAGCCTACGGGGAGCCACGGAAGAAGAGACCGATGTATGTGATTGATAGCACCATCATCCTCCGCGGAAACGTCAATCGTCTCTTCGGAAATGAGCAATTCTTCAAGGTGGGTGCCAACTTTCTGGTCATCAATTCCGAAGGTGAACCGTTCTCGATTCCGGAAGATAAGCCGCTTTTCCGGCTCGATCCCCAGGGTCCGAAGCAGGTCATCATTGAACGACTCAGCAAGCACCTCGGGCAAAACTACAACAACCCCTTTCTGGTTCTGGATGTGGATCGTGACGTGCTGATTTCCAGCAGTTCCGGGGTCGGGAACGTGATTCAAAAAGGCCCTGGGGTGCTCTATGCCGATGACATTGTCGGCCCGGCCTGGAAGATCCGTAACGGAGCTGAGCTCTACGCCTGGCAGTTCAATTTAGAGGGCGACGCCGATTACAAGTTCGACAACGACGGCGGCCTCGTCTGGTGCCTCGGGCTGAAGACCGAGCACATGGGGCCCACGATCTTGACCCGCAATGGGGGTAAGACGGAGGTTCTGGGCGCTCATCTTTACACTTGTGTGCCGATGGGGGTAGAGCATGGGCAGATTTTTGTCGAGGATGCCTCTTTCGCCATGGCGGCGGGAGCTGAATATGCCTGGACTCGTTCCTGGGCCACCCAGGACCTCCTGATCGACACCCGCCAAGGGCAGCGCAAAGTCCTGCAAACTGGCGCGACCAACCATCGTGCGGGCGGCAGCATGCTGTCTTTCGTGTCGCTGGTGATGGCCCCGCCGGTTGCCGGAGAGCCGCCCGCGATGCCGAGGATCGTCTCCCAAGAGCTTGCCGCGGAAGCAATCTCGCTCGCCTTCGAGAGTGTCGGGGGCTCGCAGGCAGTGGGTTTTGAGGTGTCGCGGGCTGGCACGATGCCTTCCTTTCGGCAGCCACCACACCGACGGCTGGCGGTTCCTTTGGTGATGCAAGAAGGAAATGTGCGCGGACTGGTCAAGGCCGGCCGCTCCTTTACGGAGGCAAAACTCACCCCGGAAACGGCCTATCAATACACCATCGTAGCTTACGACGCAGCCAACCGTCGCTCCCCTCCGTTGGAGGTAACCCTCACCACATCGAAGGACTTGATCCCCCCGGCGAAAATTTCCGATTTTTGGGTCTATCAAGTTTTCGATACGGAAGTTCAGTTACGCCTGAAGCCGACGACGGACAATGTAGGGGTCGATCATTACGTGATCCGGCGGATGCTGGGGGATGCGGTGACTCAGGAGTTTCGCATCGAGCAGTCAGAAATGGGAGCGGTTTACACTTTCATTGACGATCAAGTCGTCAAGGGTGCTAAATATACTTACGAGGCCATCGCCGTCGATGCCGCCGGTAACCGCTCGGAGGCCGCACTTTTGTCCGTCGAGATCCCCACCCAGCCGCCAGCGGAGCGCATCCTGGAGATGGAGTCCTTCACGCGCGGCGTCGCTCCGCCCAAAAAAGCTGCGGGCCACATTTTCGGGGTTTTGGCTTGGTCGGGGATGCAGTATGACGAGGTCTCTCTCGGCCGCGAGGAGCCGTTTAACCGGGCTACTTTGCGCTATGGCGTGAACGATGCACAGGGTGGCACGATGCTGGATCTTTATCTCGGCGGGGAACTGGTCGCTACGGCAAAGCGATGGACCGATGTCGAGGGCGGGGTCTATATCGGGAGCATTCCGCTGGTCAGCACGGGCGGCTACGACCGTTTTCGTGAGGTCACGATCCCCCTCCATAACGTAAGTCCTGGCAACCACACGCTGACGGTGCGGATCCGCCGCGGACGAAATGATAAGGCCTTCAACGCCGTCGGCAACATGGATCGAATCACCTTTTCGCGTTATGACAATCCGGAGGATTTTGCTCGCGCTATAGAGAGCCATCAGTTGCTATTACGCGAGGTTGACGTCCCGGAAGGTATCGCCCAAACCCAACGATGAAGAAGCCCAACATCCTGCTGATCACGACCGATCAGCAACACCACCGCCTGCTTGGGTGCCAAGATCCGCGGGTGTCCACCCCGCACTTGGACCGCCTGGCGGCTGAGGGCACGCTTTTTGAGCGGGCCTATTGCCCCAATCCCACCTGCACCCCGACCCGTGCCTCCATCCTGACGGGACTCTACCCGAGCCAACACGGCGCGTGGTCACTCGGAACGAGCCTGCGGCGCGACCTTCCCACCATCGCCAGCCTCCTTTCCCAGCAAGGCTACCGCACCTCACTGATCGGGAAAGCCCATTTTGAGGCTCTGGCGGAGACGCCGGAGCACCCCTCCCTGGAGTCCTACCCGAGGTTGAAAGACCTGTCCTTTTGGCGCGACTTCGACGGCCCCTATTTTGGTTTCGACAAAATCCGGCTGTGTCGCAACCACGCCGATGAGTTCCATGCCGGTGAACACTATGCCGTCTGGATGGAAGAGCACGGCCTCTCCGACTGGGAGCGGTATTTTCCGCTCTGGAACCCATCCTTGCCGCATCACGGTGCGACAGCACGCCAGGAACCCGGCGCCTGGTCGCTACCCGAAGGGCTTCATTACAACCATTTCATCGTCGATGAGTCGCTCCAGGAAATCCAGGCGGCGCAGACGGCGGATCGCCCATTTTTCCTCTGGGCAAGTTTCCCCGACCCTCATCCACCCTACCTCGTGCCCGAGCCGTGGGCATCCATGTTTAAACCCGATGAGGCTGAAGTGCCGACTTTTGAGGTTGCAGACTTCGCTTCGATGCCCCCGCACTACCGCTTAACCCAGGAAGAAAAGCCCGACTTTTCGCCCTGGCACGAGGCCACCCCGTGGAATCATGGCTTTCACTCGCACCGATTCGACCGCACCGTCCAAGCCAAGCGTATTGCGATTTACAAGGGGATGATGGCCTTTACGGATCACGCCATCGGCAAGATCTTAGAAAAAATCGAGGCCTCTGGACAATCCGACCATACCCTGATCGTCTTCACCAGTGACCACGGCCACTTTTACGGACAGCACGGCCTGATTGCCAAGGGGGCCTTCATGTATGAAGACCTCATTCGCGTTCCGATGATCGCCAAGTGGCCCGGACATCTGTCGGCCGGACATCGGAGCCAGTCGATCCAGTCGCTGGTGGATCTGATGCCCACGTTCCTGGAGGCCGCCTCATCTCCCCCCCTGGCCGGCATCGCCGGGGTCAGCCAGCTACCGGCCTGGGAACAGCGCGTGGAAACCGCAGGGAGGCAGCACGCCCTCATCGAACACCGACACCAACCGACGACCTTGCATGTTCGGACGTGGGTTGGGGCACGCTACAAGATCACCGTCTATTTCGGCCAGCCCTACGGCGAAATCTTTGAC
>DAIQNO010000051.1:0-10892 GCA_036788355.1 Opitutales bacterium
GTCAAAAATCATCAAGTGGGCTAACGCCACACACTCAGCAAATGCCGTGCCCGGATAAGAGAAAAAGATACCGAAAAAAAGGGAAAACGGTTTGGACGTTTTCCCTTTGGATACTGAACGCCAACTAGAAACGGCGCGTCACTGAGATTTCGTAGCTCCGCGGAGGTGTCGCTTGCAGGAGTTGAGCCCCGAATGAACCGGTATTCGGCGCGAAACGCTCCTCATCACCCACATTACGGACTTGTAGCGCGAGACGCCACAGATCCTTGTCGTAGGCGATGGTGACGTTATGCGTCAGCGAGCTCGGAATGATCAGAATATCGGGAATCTCCGACGAGGCCGATACGCTCGACACCCAGTTGGCACTCCAACTCAGGCTGACCCCAAAGTCGGTAGTATAACCGATAAACGAACCCAGCACCCAGTCCGGATATTGGCCCCAACGAAGAAAACGGTCATCCGAGTTGGGAAGGGCGACAAACGTATTGCCACCATAGAGCAGAGAGTTGGCGTCGATGCTAACCCCAGGGGCCACGATGTCCTGAACCCCCAGATACTCAGCCGTTACCAGAGCATTGCGGGCCGCCGCAGGATCCAGTCCCGTTCGGAAAATCTCCGAGTAGGTCGCGCTGAAGATAAAGGCCCAGTTGCGGTTAGGAACATAACGCAACTCCGCTTCAAAACCCTTGTTAAACGTCGAACGGTTGTAGCTTTCACCCTCTTGCTGCACATTCCCAGCGCGGGTCTGTTCATACAGCGAGAACGCGTAGAACAACTTGTCATTCATAAGATTTCCCTTGACGCCGATTTCTTTCAATTCGGCCTTACCAATGATGGCGCCATTGCGAACATTCGCAATGGCAATGTCTTGGAATGTGCCCGTCAGAGCGGTGGAAGACTCGGCGACCGTTAGGTAGGGAGTGATCCCGTAGGGTAGCTCGTAATTGACGCTGACCGACTTTGAAATCCCCCAATCGTTGTTCGTCGCCTCCGCGCGCTGGGTGAAGGCCGCTGCGCGAACCGCGGGATCCGGGCTCAGAATATTGGCCGATTGTGTCCCGAAGCGTAAGAAGCGCTCGCCGTCGGTGGTGGTCACGTCGATATAGTCGGCACGAATCCCCGCAGTAAACCCAAGTCGTTCAAAGAAGGTGAAGTCGGCCATCAGACCAATACCCATTTCAATATACTTCGAGCGGAGATTTTGGCTAAAGGGCTCCCCGGTCTCGGCGCTGGTATCCCCGGCGATAAGGAACGATGTAAAGGTATCCGTTGGGGTCTTACCCGCCACTAGGTCTCGACGTTGGTCATAATCGCCAGAAGTCGCCTGCCGCTGTGCATCCGTGTAGCGCACATTGGCTGAACCCAAGAACTGACCCGCCAACCAATCCGGCATGATGTCTTGGAGAAACGAGATACTATCGGCATTCTGGATTACCGTCGCCTTCGTTTCAAATACCGTAATATCTTGGTCTTGGTTAAAGGGAAGCTGAGAGGCCTTCTGCTGCGCCTGATGGTCGTAGAAGATCTGTAGCTTTTGGATACTCGAAGGGTCGTAGTCATTGAGGAAGTCGAGATAGCCAGTGTGGGTGTGCCCATCGGCTTTCTCCTCGATCGCCACCCGCGACCAATCCCGCGGCACATAGCTCAGCGTCGTTGGATCCAGCAGGAACCCCCCCGGCATCCCATTCAACGAGTTGGTCAAGGCATCGTTAGGTGCCCCTGAAGCGTAGCGGATCGGCCCTGCATTGATCAACGCCTGCCCCTCCGGCGTCGCCGCCACGGCAGCCGCCTGATCGCGCCAGATTTGATTAGGCAGAGCATTCGGATTGGTCAGAATATCGATGTATGTTTGCGGCACACCGATGATCGAGTCCCCCCGTGCCAACATCGTGTCCCGTTGAGGCATCACCCGACCCAAGTTTACTGACAACGGGCGTGCTCCGGTGAAACCGGTCAGCCCCCGGCTGGCTTGAATTTCGCGCTCCGAGACGGTGCCGTTGAAGTCCGTATCAAGATTAAACAACGCCGTTCCCCGCAGATAAGTCCCGTTATCAAAAGTCTCTTGGGTAACGCGGTTGGCCCCCGCCTGGCCGGCGTTGATCGCCCGCTGGTAAATGGCCCCAGTCTCCAAACGCCAGGTATCGGTCAAGTTGACCGCTGCGGAGGTCTGAATCACCCGGTCGCGCTGAAAGTTTTCGCGGAAAAAGCTGTCCGAATCGTTAATCAGACCGAAGACCTGAAAGCCGGCTTCGCGATCCCCGAGGTTGATCGGTGAGGCATAATTAACCTGCGCCTCCATCCGTTCATAGGAACCGCCGACCAAGGTGACGGAGCCAGTGGCCTCCTCCTGATAGCGACCCGTGGTCCCCCGCACCGACTTCGGCGTGTAATTGACATAGCCACCAATCCGACCATTGCCAAAGATCGGCATGGGCGGGCCACGCACCACCTCGACATTCTCCCACATGGTAATGACATTGCGGATATTCCCTTGGGCATCGATGCGCTTCATACCACGCAGATATGTATCCGCCGGCAAACCACGCACATTAGTGGCACCTGCAATGCCCCAACGATTAACGGTGTAGGTCCCCGGAACAATCCGCGATAGCTGGTCGCCGTCGCGAATACCGATCTTATCGATCAAGTCCGAGCTCACCACGGAAACCGAACGGGGCGTCTCCACCAGCGACTTCGCAAAACCTAGAGCACCTTCCAGCGGCACCGTCTGCAAAACCATGTCAGGGTCTTCACCATCAAAGGCCGATACCTCGTCCAGCATCTGCGGAGCCCCCTCCTGCTCTGATTGGGCCACCAGGGAGGAAACTCCCAGTAAACCGACCGCCACAAGCCAAGAAGCCCGGCGGCCAAAACATAATTGTGTAATATTGGTTAATTTCATTGTTGTGTTAGGTCTGTCGCGCAAAAGTTGGCGCAGTCGTTGGTTAAGTTTGCACATGGCTAATCGGAAGAATGACCCTGCTCGTGCCTAGGAAGCTTATCGGGGGGCGGCATCCCATCCAAAAGCAGGGAGACCGATTAACACCCTTTCAATCAAGCTACCACCGTGCCAATCTCGGAACATTTCCCTAGATTTTTGTCTCAGGCCTCACCAACACCAGCATTCCCCTGGTGGAAGGGGTGTTTCGCAAACAAGGCACGCCCCCCGGCACAACCCGAGGTCACCCCGAATTGGACTCGGCCGCGCGACGCCTCAAGCCCACGGGCCCCGCCTTGGCATAAGAGACAGCAAACTCGGGTGCATCAACTATAGGGAACAAAAAGGCCCACTCTCGTTGAGTGGGCCTATTTTCAATGAACACCACGTGGGCCAATCAACCGCCCTGTGTCCGGCTAGCAGAAGCGACCCGATCCAGAAACGCTGCAATATGCGAGCGGGGATTGATCAACTGTGCCCGCTCCAAAAGTGGAACCGCTTTGCGGAACTCTCGCAACGAAACCAACAAGCGAGCATGATCGACCAGCGCATCGGCTGCCACCGAATCGACCTTTGCGGCACGCTCAAAGTAAATCTCAGCCCGCTCAATTTCTCCGCCCTTCCAGAAGTAGTTGGCCAGCAAAACCAACGCCCTTCCGTTCAACGGGTCGCGGCTAACCACCTCGTCGAGCTTCGCAGCAGCTTCCGCCGACCGCCCCTGGCTCAAGTCACTCTGCGCCTTGATATTCAAAAGCGACAAAGACTCTGCGTTCGATAACGTCGGACCCTTTGACTCAACGATCGCCACGTATTTATCGACCTCAGTCCAAGCACCGGCGGCGGCTAGCTGTTGAGCAATTCGCAGCAGGCGATCCGCCGACACTCCAGCGGAGCTCGCCACCTCGCCATAAACCTCTGCCGCCAAATCAATTTGCCCAAAGTTCAGATAGATGTTTCCCAGCAACAAGAGCGCATTGGCGCCTGCATCATTTCGGGCCCGGAGCACCTCCAGGGTCGCCGCCGCATCAGCGGTTCTGCCAGCTTGAACGAAAGCGTTCGCTTGCATCATATACAAACTCGTCATCGTCGGAAACTCCTGAATCAATTGATCGATCGTACCAATGACGTCTTCACTCCTTCCGAGCTCCGAAAGGGCTTGCACCCGACCCAGGCGCCAATCCCGGCTAGAGGGCTTAAAAAATAATGCCTGTTCGTAAGCGATCAAAGCAGCGGAAGGATTGCTCTGGTTCATATAAATATAGCCCAGGAGCCCATAAACATCATCGCCAACCCCACCCAGCTCAATGGTCTTCAGAAGCATCGTCCGGGCTTCGGTAAAATCATTGGCCTGAACGGCGGCAATGCCAAGATTCTTGTAGGCTCTCAGGAAGTTTGGAAACTTCCGAATCGCCTCACGATATTCACGGCGCGCTTGATCAACCTGACTCTCCTGCAAAAAAAGATTCCCTAGCGTGAAGTTCATCGCTCCGCTGGAGGTTGGCGTCGTCGCGACCTGCAACTGCCGAATTGCCTCCCGCGGGTTTGACTCAATCAATGGCGCGATGGCCTGAAAAACCGCACTCTCATCCGTGGAAATCGATGGAGTCCGATCGGTGTCCACGCCGTAGGAACCCATGAAGCGCTTGACAAAGTCGGGATTGCTCCAAGAGTTTTCTGTGAGCGGAAAAACTTGCGCCCAGCCGGTTTGGAAACTCAAGGAAACAACCGCTAACAACCCAAAAGAAGATATCTTTGACATAGTAAAAGTTTTGAAAAAAGTTCAATAAAAGTAGACTATCAGCGTGCCTCGCGGCTCAGAAGTTAATCGGCCATTGATATCTGACCCGAACTGCCTGACCGCGACGTTTGGGAGCCTCAAACTTCTGTTCCTCGGCGAACTTCGTGGCCGCCGGGACGAAATCGCGAACCGTAGCCTCATCCACACCCTCAACCGTTACATTACCCCTCTCGTCGATAATTACCGACAAAACCACCCGGCCGCGAACTCCCGCCCTTCTTAGCTGAGGCGGCGTAACGGGCACCCCTTGTGTTAAGCGGCGCGGAATACTATCGAGATCCTTTACCTCGAAAATGCTCAAATCACCGGCGGTATCATCAGCGGTTATCCCAAAACCATCGAAGGCCGCGATACCACCGAGCGCATCGCCCGTCCCGATGGACAGCGAAGCGTCTATCGCATCCAACGATACCCGTGGAGGCGGTGGCGTCATCTCCGGCGGAGGAGGAGGCGGCGGTGGCGGCTCTGGTGGGTCTAGATCGAGCGGCGGCGGAGGCGGGGCCTCAACAACAATTTCCGTAGTGATAACTTCACGTCCACCCCGACTCAGGGCCTCAATTAACTGAGTGATCGGAAGAAGAATAAAAATGCCCACCGTGGTCAGCAGAGCTGCCCCCGAAATCAATGGCCAAGACCCACCCCGAATCGGTAGATAGGGCTTGTCGCCAACGACGACGGGCGGCTTGACAGCGTCCGTATGTTTAATCTGCAAAGCCATAACGCGAACGTGACAAAAGTTACCGAACTTCGGTAGAAAGACTGATCTTGGTTGCTCCACCGAGCTTAGCCTCGTCGATTACCCGAACGACAGTCTCAGCCGAGACCGCCTTGTCCGCTTGTATAATTACCGGGACACCATCGCCCTGTTGGAGGCTGCGCACCCGAGCACGGACCCCGGTAATGCCAATCTCCTGACCCCCGTAAATCACTTTGTTTTCCGAAGTGATGGCGATCTGAATACTGTCCTTTTCCAGACTGACTGCTGCCGAGGCTTCCGGCTTATCGACTTCGACACCCGACTCCTCAACGAAGGTAGTGGTGACGATGAAGAAGAGCAGGAGCATGAAGACCACGTCGATCAGCGGAGAGATGTTGATCTCATCTGACCCCGTGGACATCGAAGAGCTTAGTGAGGTTCTGGCCATGATAAAACCGATTATGTTAAAAAAATGAGAGCAGTTTAGTTTCCACCAACTTGGATCGTTTCGAATGGTAAAACCGTGGACGTCAATTGTGGTTCTACTTTTGACTCAAGCCAGCGGTCAGCCTCGCCCCAGGTGCCGATAGATGAAGAATGTGCGTAACGAAGGCGTTCTCGAGTCGGATGAAGAATAAATCGAGATCGTCTCGCATGTTCTTGATTTGGGACATGAGAACGAAACCAGGGATCGCAATTACTAGACCCGCCTGAGTTGTAATCAAAGCTTCAGCGATACCCCCAGCCACCACACTAGCACCCGATCCACTACTGGTAGCCAGGCCGCTGAAGGTCTTCAGCATCCCGATTACCGTTCCCAAGAGCCCTGCAAGCGGTGCGGTTGAAATGAGGACAGTGGAAAACTTCATAAGACCGGGAACGCTCCCTAAATAGTCTCGGCGCACTTCGGAAATGGCCGACCTGAGCTGGGCAGTCGTGCCTTGATTCCGGGCCAGATACTGAACAATCTGACCTAACTCGCCGTAGCCATCCTGGGGACGGTCAATCCAGTGTCCCCATTGGTTAGTGTCCATGGACTGGAAGCTGCGCCTCTGAAGGTAGAAGAACAGGTAGAATGTGCAGAAGTAGATAAAGAACGCCAAAAGCGCTAGATAGGGCATCAAAAAACCGCCATCATTCCAGATTTTGACGGTTGAGTCGATGAAGTTAAACGTTTCCATATGAAGCTAGTGGAAATGGACGACAGATGCAAAACCCAGGGTGTCTAGAGACTTTGAGCAAACCGGGGTTGACTAAGCCTCGGTGAGCTGGGGCTCAGTGATTGCCGATGGCGGTTGAATCACTCCTGCCTCCTCCATCTCAATAGCCGCCATCCCGTTAGTGACTTGGGACAACAGACCCTCAAGTGACGCGAGCTTGGCGCTGGCCATTCTGCCAATGACGGCGGCGAGAATCAGGGCTGGAATCGCAGCAATGAGGCCGAAAGCCGTCGTCAAGAGAGCCTCCGAAATACCGGAGGACAGGCTCTTGGCATCACCCGTTCCATAGAGGGTCAACAGACTGAAGGTTCGAATCATGCCTGTAACAGTTCCGAGAAGACCTAATAGGGGACTAACTGCGGCAGTAAGGGCGATGATGAAGGTAAAGCTTTCCAATTTTGGCTTAATATTTAGGAGAATCTCAAGGAGGAATTCTTCAAGCAGTTCCTTCGGAAGACGTCGATTGGCGACACCCTTTTCAACGATGAGACCACCTGGGAGCGGCATCTTGTTGGCAAGCCGACGGGCTTCGATATCTTTACCCTCGCGGCACAGTTGCAAGACCTCATCAACCTTTGCAGGGGAAACCGTCTTAAAGGTGGTTAGCTGCTGGAGTTTATAGGCAGCGATGAGAAGGGCTGCCAGGCCAAATGCACCGATGGGCCACATCCAAATGCCACCTTGTTCAAACTGTTCCAAAGGCGTAACTTGAATGGAACGGATCGCTAAGGCACGGCCTTGGCTTGGGTCGATCGGGAGGGTAGCAGTGCCGGTTGTGACGAACGATTGAATGGCTGGGCCAGCCTTCTCGTCGATAACGACCAGGGCAGGTTGGAAGCTTTCACTGCGGGTCACAAGGCCTGCCTGTCCGCCACTTCCGTAGAAATAAACAATCGGCCCAAACATCGCGAAATTGCCGGAAATAACCTCGCCATTCGGTGAGATCGCATTTCCTGGGAAGCGATGTCCCCCAGCAACCCGTTCCAGGCGGCTGAGCACCAGGTCGAGACCTGGAACGATTTTTTCGAGCTTTTCCAGAGTCGAAACTTCAGCGTTACCGGCAAGCCGAGTTAGGTCGTTGACCTGCTCCATGATTAAAGGAGCTTCAGAGACGTTGATCGAAGCGGTTGTCCGGTTCAGAATATCGTTGAGGGTATTGACGGCGAAGACTGCTTCTTCTTCGAAGGCCTTGGCTTGGGCCTCGAGGCTGCTCATATCCACCGAAGAATTGTCGACTAGGCGCTGCATGCGATCTCTCTCGCGTCGCAGCTCTAACACCTCGTTCTCTAAAGTTCGGAGTCGCGATGCTAAAGGCACCTTGACTGCGGAGATTTCAGATCGAATAACATCGAGCTCCGCGGCAGCTTCAGCGAGCTTTGCCTGCGCCGCGATCTCAGCCTGGGTCTGACTGTGGGCGTAAGGGAGTAAACCGCTGAGCGAAATGGCGGCTACTGCCAGGAAATGATGGTGATGGCGTGGTGACATGCTATGGGCTTCTAAAGTTAGAATTGCTATTTTTTCTCAATGAGATGGCTATCTAGTCGATTTTGATCGGCACAGACACGAACGCGGGTTCAACCGTATTTTCATAAACAGAGATGGCTCTCCTGATTTGAAGGGCGTCAGCACCTTCGACAGCAGTCCATGCCCAGCCATCAGCACTGGGGGCTCCATACCCCGCGTAGGTGCCGTCTGGGTTGCTAAACAGAGCGGCTCCGAGGCCGAAATAGAGTGTCTTAACCTCGTAGCTGCCACTGGGAAGCGTTTTGATTTCAGTGACTAACCGAACATCGCTGTTGAAGCGGTCAATTTGGCTGTATAGCGATGCGAGAATGAGCAAGCGCTGAGAGTAGGACCGGGAGACATCTCCCCTGGCTGGAAGAGCGGCAATGAGGGTGGCGATGTTCCGACGAAGTGGTTCCGGTAGCCTAGCGATGAGTTGGCGGGTTCGCGCTTCATAGTCAGAGATCAGGCCACTATACTTATCGTTGACCGATGCGGCGGCAGACACCCGAGCCCGAAGTTCGTCTCGCCGCTGGTCGGCGGTGGAGGCCGAGTTTTTCAGCCGGTCGATCGACTCCTTGAGCTGGAAAATCTCGGTTTCAAGGAGGGTGATGCTGTCTTCGAGAGTGACTTTTTCCTCGCGCCAAGCAGCGGATTCTTGGCCGATGAGCTTCCGAATCTCGACAAACTGTTTATAGACATCCCGGGTTGCCGCGGGATCGGCATAGACAACGGGAACAGTGGTTGCGCACCCTAATAGAATGGCAATCAGTGCGCAGCCCCTGGCCGCTAGCGGTCGCTGTGCGGCCAATGGAAGGCGGCGAGGCGAAGCGGGGCGCAAGCAAGAAATTGAGTGAGGAAAGGTCATGGACGTCTGCATCGAAAGCGTGGACAGCATCGCCGGTGCCAAAGTGTTGGATTCCGCTGAGTTTAGCCGATTTTCTTTTCTTCGGGGTGTATTTTGGCATGGATGGTCGTCGGGCGGTCTTAAATCAATTTTTACCTATGGTGAAGTTGGTTGGGCGATTATCTTGATCGGGATGTCTTGGTATAGCGTTTGCTTTTAGGGATTTTTTGCTATGGTTTGCGTCAGAACGGTGGATCAGCGGCAGCGTGGGCGTACTGGGTCGAGGGGCTCCTGCTCGGGTTTCGCGGATTTCCTGAGTCGTCTTGGGCGTGGGGTGCGGTGATGCCGTGGGGTCTTTATTGGTATTTTTCCTTTTCGTGATTTTGTCTGGAGCGTCGCCCTTGGAGGGCAGATTTTTTGAATGAATCTCTTTTTCCCGCATGGGGTTACTGGTGTTGTGGCTGGGTCGATCGTGATTTCCTTGGTAGGCGGTTGTGCCCATCTGAACGATTCCGTCGAGCACCTTCCCAAGGTTGATTGGCCGACCTTTGGCGAGGCTGGTGAGCCGACGATGGTGCCGATTTCCGGGCCGCAGGCGGCGGAGGTTCAAGGGTGGTGGACGGTTTTTGGCAACCAGGAGCTGGCCGCGCTGGTTGACGAGGCGCTCACCTCGGCGTGGACGATCCAGGCGGCGGAGGCGAGGCTGCGGCAGGCCGAGGCTACCCAGCGGATTGCCCGGTCGAGTTTTCTGCCTCAGCTCTCAGGTAGTGCCGGGGCGACAGTATCGGGATTTTCGGACGGGGATCGGGAGGACTTTAACTCCCTGGGCGTAGATCTGACGTATGAGCTTGATGCTTTCGGACGGTTGCGAGCAATCCAGCGACGGGATGACTGGCTAGTGCGGGCGAGAGCGTGGGACGTGGAGGCCTCCCGTTTAGAGATTTCGGTGGCGGTGGCGCAGGCTTGGTTCGATCAGGTCGCGGAGACGTTGTTTTTGAAGTTAGCGGGTGAGCAGGAGCAGGCGGCGAGAGACTTTTTGCGGTTAGTGCAGGTGCGTTTTGAACAGGGTTTGACGACGGAGATCGATGTTTTGCAGCAGAGTGTGCAGGTGGCCGAGATTCGGAGCGTGGTGCCCCTGGCTGAGGCGCGGCTGCGGACGGCGATTTTCACCTTGAATGCCTTGCTGGGGCGGGCCCCTGGGGAGGTGCTTCCGGAGCCGACCTTGGCTTTTCCGCAGGATGTCACCGACTTGCCAGTGGCCACGCCGTTGCAGTTGTTGCTGAATCGGCCCGACTTGCGGCGGCTGCAGGCGGAGGTGGCGAGTGCGCATTTCGATGAACATCGGGCGTGGGCGGAGCGGCTGCCCCGCTTAACGGTTTCGGCGGACGCCACTTGGGCTGATGGTCGGGGCCCTGCGGGGATTCTGACCAACCTCGCGGGGGGGATCGTGGCGCCGATTTTCGATTTTGGGCGCCGGGCCGCTGAGCAGGAGCGGGCGGAGTATGTCACCGAAGGTCGCGTGGCTGTTTTTACGCAGGAGTTTATCAACGCTGCGCGGGATGTGGAGACTTTCGTGACGCTTCTTGACCAGCAGCGCCTGTTGATCGAAACCCTGTTAGAGCGGCAGGCCCTCCTGGAACGGACTTTGGAACAGGTGCGGCTGCGCTATCAGCAAGGGCTGACGGACTACCTGCCGGTTCTGACGACGACCCAGAACTTGTATGCATTGCAGCAGCGGACGGTGCGGGAGCGGCGGATCTACTTTGGGCAACTGATTCAGCTCTATCGGACGCTGGGCGGGCCGCTGCCGAGTAGCACCGGGCAGCCTGGGGTCGGTCAGGCGGAGCCGAGAACAGAGGCCGGGGGCAGTGGTGAGCCCAGGGTGCGTC
>DAIQNO010000051.1:10902-11182 GCA_036788355.1 Opitutales bacterium
CGGACGCTGGGCGGGCCGCTGCCGCAGGTAACCCGAGGGTCGGGGGCCGGTGGAGTGTTGCCTCTACCGGAGGCCGAGCGCAGCGGTGGGGCCTGGATGCGTCAGCTTGAGCGGTAGGCTAACCGAGGCAGCCGGAGAGGGATCGTTTCCTTACGTGGTGGGGTGGTAAATAACTTGAGATGGCGTTAAAGATGCTGCCCGCAATGGTCAATTATCTTGTTCCGATGGGGTGACGTGCCGGGATAAGCACGCTAGGTTGTGTCGGAGACGATTTTTGACC
>DAIQNO010000052.1:0-11122 GCA_036788355.1 Opitutales bacterium
GGTCTGGTAAATGTTATCGGGTGTCCCGGTGAGAAAGGTCCCAACGTTGATTTCGGGACCGAGTTGAAGCGTGACGGATTGACTCAGGCAAAGAAGAGGGAAATTCATCAGCGCAACTACAGTTGCAGGTGTTCTGGAGATCTTGATTTTCATGGGGGTTAGTCTTGACGAAGCGGCCAGGGGAGTTCCCATCCGATGTTAAAACTTAGACACAGATTGTTCTCGACGAAAAGCCAGCATGGACTTTACCGTTAAAGAACTGCTATGGGAGGAAAATTGCAAAAGACGACCACCCTCCGGGATGTGGCGGCTCGCTGCGGGGTTTCCGCGATGACCGTCTCACTTGCTTTGCGTGATAGTCCAGAAGTCTCCGCCAAGCGTCGGGAACAAATCAAAAACTGCGCTGCGGCCCTTCACTATGTGCCAAATTCGTCTGCGAGAGCCTTGGCGCATCACAAGAGGGAGTCACGCTACCGTGAAACGATTGCCTGGTTGGACTATGGTGATTCGAGTTTTTTGGCGACGCGGCCGTTATATCGATTGAATTATGAAGGTGCTTTGAAAACCGCCGCCGATTTGGGTTACAAATTGGAACCATTTTACCTTAAAGATGCACAATGGAAGAGCGTAGACCTGAACAGCGTTCTGCCAGCACGTGGAATAAGGGGAGTTCTCTTTGGGCACAAGGAGAGCGGAAGCAAATTTCATGTTGATTTGGACTGTGCACGGTTCTCTTGTATTCGGATCTTCAATTTCTATGAAGATCACCGCCTCCACTGCGTTGCAAACAATACGATGCAGATGGTGCAAATCTCGATTCAAAAACTCCGTTCCCTTGGGTATAAGCGCATTGGCTTGGCAGTGGTGAAAAAAGCGGATGAGACCACGCGAAACATTGGCTCAAACGCCTACTATGGCTATATGCACACACTCAAGGCCAGGGATCAGATACGGCCCTATCTGCCGGAGGTCACGGATCCAAGGGCATTATCGAAGTGGATTATGAAAGAAGAACCCGACGCCATTATTACAGCCGGGTGGAGGATTGCGGACCTTCGCGCCCTTGGATGGCGTATCCCTGAGGATTTGGGTTGGATTTCCTTGGTGTGTGATCGAGACTCGGAAGCGGAAAGCGGCATTTTATACAACGGAGTGAATGTCGGAGCCACTGCTGTTCACGAACTAATCGGTCAGCTTGAAACCAATCAAACTGGATATTCAGGCAGACCGAAACTAATATTGGTCGAAGGCGAATGGTTTGAGGGCACTACAATACGGGATCAAAATTCCAAACACTGAAAAAGTATAGTTTGGCCACCTGCTTATACCTGGAAAAGGGGGAGCGAGCTCGGAGACCGGTCCCCGGCCGAGCGGTGGGTCGGCTGCCGCACTGCGGTGGGTCGGCTGCGGCACTGCGGTGGGCTACTGGGCCTGCGGCACTGCGGTGGGTCGGCTGCGGCGGAGCGGTGGGCTACTGGGCCTGGGGCGGGGCAACGGGCAAACTAGCCCCGGCTGCTCCCAGGCACTGTTGCTGGGCGGTGGTGAGGCGTTGGATGGCCTGGGTGGGAGGAAAGGGTTGCCCGAGAGAAACCGCAGTGAAACCCAAGGCGTCGTGCGGAGGGCGAGCGTGCCGCAGACTGGAGTCCACTGACTCACCTTTTTCGCGCGCTAAGCCTCCGCCACCGCCTGAGAAACGAAAACCCGGCGTGGCTGGTCGCCATCCTAAGGGAAACGGCGGCATAGGAAAACGAGTCTGAACCCGGTGCCTACAACTTAGCGCAGAAGTTGCCAATCCGCTCGACGGCTCGTGTGATGGTTTCGTCACTACAGGCGTAGGACAGGCGGATGCAGGCATCATCGCCAAAGGCCACGCCTGGCACCGCCGCGACCAGGGCTTCCTCCAGGAGACGGTCACAGAAGGTCAAGGAGTCCAGTCCCGTGGCCGAGATGTTGGGGAAGAGGTAGAATGCCCCCTGGGCTCGGCGTGAAACCAGGCCTGGGATGCCGTTCAGTCCGTCCAGCATCAACAAGCGGCGGCGGTCAAAGGCAGCGCGCATTTCGCCCACAGCGGCGGTGGCGGCAGCAATATTTTCCAGGGCCGCCAAAGCGCCGAATTGGGCAAAAGTGGTGGCGTTGGAGGTGGTCTGGCTCTGGAGGTTATCGACCGCCTCTGCAACTTCGGGGGCCGCCATCAGGGTTCCGAGTCGCCAGCCGGTCATGGAGAAGCTTTTGGCGAAACCGCTGACGGTGATGACCAGTCGCGCCGCCTCTGGGCTAAAGGAAGCCGGGCTGATGGTCGTGAGCCCGTCGTAGGTCAGATCCTCGTAGATCTCGTCCGACAGGATGTAAATCCCCGCGTCAACGGCCACCGCAACGAGAGCCCGCAATTCTGATTCAGTATAGACCGAGCCAGTGGGGTTCGAGGGGCTATTGAGCACGACCATGCGCGTGCGCGGGGTAATGGCCGAACGCAGTTGTTCCGGGGAAATTTTGAAATCGGCGGTGTCCTTGGCCTCAACCACGATCGGCACCCCGCCTGCCAGTTTCACCATTTCGGGGTAGCTGACCCAATAGGGTGCCGGGACGATGACTTCGTCGCCGGGGCTCACCGTGGCGAGAATGGCCGCATAGCAGGAGAACTTTCCACCGGGGCTGACCACGCACTGGGTCGGCGTGACGCCCGCAGTTCCACGCGCCTGGTATTTTTTGGCGAGAGCCGCCCGAAGCGGGGGAATGCCGCCAACGGCCACGTATTTCGTCTCTCCGCGAGCGAGGGCCTCGGCGCAGGCCGCCTTGATGAAGTCCGGGGTGTCGAAATCGGGCTCCCCTGCCGCCATGGACAAAACGTCTTTGCCCGAGGCTTTTAGAGCCTTGGCTTTAGCAGCTACCGACAGCGTCGGAGACGGGGAAATGTTTTGTGCCCAGGACGATAGACGGAGATTAATCACGGGTGAAGAGAATGTCGTGAAGCTCCTCCCGTCAAGCCCTGGCCATTTCTTGTTGAAAAAGGCTCAAGCCTTGTAGCTCGGGAATTGCGAAGCCCAAGGCATGGCCAGGCACCCAGTTTGGGAGCCTGACGGATTGAGTCTGCCCGCTGGTTGCCGGACTACTTCGTGGCCTTTTTGGTAGCCTTTTTGACCGCTTTCTTTGCCACGGGTGCCGGTTCGGCCTTTTTGGCCGCGGGCTTCTCTGCTGCCACCTTCTTTGCCGTCACCTTCTTTGCGGTCGTCCCTTGGGCGGTCGATACAGGCACCGTCGGAGCGGTCGTCGCCTTTTTCACGGCTGCTTGCTTTGTTGCCACCTTCTTCGCCGCAACTTCCTTAGTGGCTGTTTTCTTTACTGGCGCAACGGGTTCGATCACCACCGCAACGGGTTCCTTCGCCGGGGCAACTGGTGCCTTAACTGGGGCTGCGGCCTTCTTTGAGGATTTCTTGGCGACGGCCACGGGCGCCGCCTTCGGGGTCCCGACAACCGGAGCGGTTGCTGCTGGCACCGGCGGCGGTGCTTCCACCGATGCGGCCTCCTTCACGACGATTTTCTTTGTAGCTTTGGAAACAGTTTTCTTCGCAACGACTTTTTTCATGATGGTGGTAGGTTGATGGGAAAGAGAATCAGGGTCGGCCTGCGCTAATTGCTCAAAGGCGGCCCGCAACACCGTAGCAAGGCTCACGCCATTGCGGGTGGCGGCTTGGCGCAAGAGGAGCTTCTGCTCAGGCGTGATCCGCACCGAAATCTGCTGCCGCTCGTCACGGGGGTTACGATACCCCTCGAAGTCAAAGCGAGAAAATGCCTCGCGGACGACCTCACTGACGGTGCTGACGCCGAGCTTGCGGCGCAGCAGTTTCAGGGCGACCAGGGTGCCGACATTAAGCTCGAAGGTGATCGGTGAAGAATAAAGTGTTTCGTCGGGGGAAGACATAACAAAAGAGACAAGTGGGATTTGGATCCCGGATGCGACTTCTGTGATAGCTTTTGGAGTTAAAACAAGTCAACACAATTTTTCGCACTTTTGTCATGGCGGCTTCATTATTTTTTTCCATGTAGCGGCGTCGTCATTTTCGGGCCATCGCGACGCCCTCCCCAATTGTCAGGACGCAAGGCGCAGGCATCTGAACGAAACGACATGGTGGCTCGATGGCAGCTTTCCGGGTGGATACTTGCGGCCACCTCTAGCCGCGAATTAGCCCCCGGCGGTCGGTCATTTTGGAATTGCTCCGGGGGCGGTTCTCAACCCATCGTTCCCTGCAATGCGTATCTCTGTAATCGTCCCGTGTTTCAACGAACAAGCGTCCATCCTGGCGGTGTTAAAGGCGATTCGCGCCAGCCCGTCCTTTACCAGAGACGGGCACGAACTGGAGTTGATCGTCGTCGATGACTGCTCTACCGATGCGTCCACGTCGTTGATCGCGGGAACACCGGGTGCCTGTGACCGCCTGATTCGTCACAACATCAACCAGGGTAAGGGAGCCGCCTTACGCACGGGAATCCGCGAGGCGACCGGTGATTACCTGCTTATTCAGGATGCAGATCTGGAGTATAACCCTGTCGATTACCCCATCCTGTTAGGCCCGATCGAGGCCGGGAAAGCGGATGTCGTCTATGGGTCGCGATTTCTCAACTCCGACTGCCACCGCGCTTGCCCTTTTTGGCACATGATGGCTAACCGGTTCCTCACCTTGCTGTCAAACATGGCCACCAACATCCACCTCACCGACATGGAAACCTGTTACAAGGTGTTCCGCCGGGAGCTGATCCAAGCCATCACTCTGGAAGAAGAGCGTTTTGGCTTTGAGCCCGAGATTACGGCCAAGATTGCCCGCCTCGGTTGCCGGATTTACGAGGTGGCGATCAGCTACGAGGGGCGGAGCTATGCCGACGGAAAAAAGATCGGCTGGCGCGATGGGGTGCGGGCCATTTACGCGATTATAAAGTATAACTTTTTCCGCCGAGGAACGAAAACCGCCGCCTGACCCCGGCACCCCAACCGATCACCGGTGCCCGCCTTGTCGCGAGGCCCGCTGCCTTTCCGAAGATCGCCCGCGCCCGCCGCATTCAACGAGTGCCGCGAAGCGAACCGAAGGGCTGTCAGCAATTTTGGCGAAATCACCCTGATTGAAAGGGCATCGTCGCGCTTGCGTTCACGGCGCTGACCAGCGTCAATCGTGGAAAGACGGTCGGTAACGTCCTACCCTCAAAAAAGACTGATTCTTTGAACCGCCTTCAATGCCCAAAATCCGATGCGCAAAGCCCAGACCTCGCCAGACGGCCTCGCGCACTTTACGGTGCCCAGAGAGTGACGAAATCATTGTGAAAATATGAAACCAGCCGCAATCATTCTCCCGATAGTAATTTTAGCCGCCGGCTATGGGCTTGCCCGGCTCATTGTCGAGGTCTTCACGCCAGAGCCCGAGATCCAGCCCCTGGTTTTCGTGCCGCCGACGGTCGAGGCCGTCACGGTGGCCCCGGAGACGGTGGCGGTGAGGCTCCGTAGCCAGGGGACAGTGCAACCGCGCAGCCAAAGCCGCCTGACCAGCGAGGTGGCGGGGCGCATTGTGGCGGTGGCCCCGCAATTCGTGGTGGGCGGTTCTTTTTCTGCCGGCGATGAACTGCTCCAGATCGACCGCTCTGATTTCGAGGCTCGCCTTGCCCAAGCGGAGGCTGCTCTGGCTCAGGCCAAGGTGACCTTGCTGGAAGAAACGGCCCGCGCCGAGCAAGCGGCGGAAGATTGGCTGGGACTGGGGCAGCCCCTCAGCGCGGCCTCACCCTTGAGCCTCCGCACGCCGCAGGTGCAACGGGCCCAGGCGAACCTGCTGAGTGCCCAGGCGGAAGTCGATCGGGCGCAGCGTGACTTGGAACGCACCACCATCCGGGCGCCCTTTTCCGGGCGGATTTCGGAGCGCAACGCCGATCTCGGTGAACGGGTTAATGCCGGGAGCCCGCTGGCGGTCATCTTGGCCACCGACCCCGTCGAAGTGCGCCTCCCCCTTGAGCTGGCCGCCTGGTCTCAACTGGACGTAGCCCCGGATGGAACCTCCAGGAACCCACCAGCGGTCACTCTGAGTGCCCGACTCAACGGCCAACTCTACACTTGGGAGGGTAAAGTTGTCCGCACGGAGGCGGCGATCGACAGCCGCACCCGGCTGGCCTACGTCATTGCCGAGCTGACCGACCCGTTTTCCACCGACCCGCAGCAACCCGACCGACCAGCCCTCCAGTTTGGGCAATTCCTGGAGGCAGAAATCACCGGACGGCCCCTCCTGGATGTCTTCCGGCTCCCCCGGTCGGCCCTGCGCCCCGGCGATGAGCTCTGGGTCGCGGTGCCACCGGGAAACGCCACTGATGACGGTGCTGCGGGCACCCTGACCCTCGACCGCCGCACCGTGGCCTCCGTCTGGCGAAACACCGCCGAAGTTTACCTCCGCGAGGGTCTCCGCCCCGGTGAGTCGGTCATCATCTCGCCCGTTCCCGCCGTTCGCCAGGGGATGCCCATCCGACTCGCCCAACCGGCCCCCGCAACCCCCCGACCAGAATTCGCACCATGAGCCTCGCAAGCGCTTTGAGGCATCCAACCGAGGCCCACGGTGACGGTCAGAACCTCCTCGACGGCCAGGCGGCTGTGCGGTCGCCCAGTTGCCGATTTCGCTTCGCCGCTGTCGTTTTTCTGGTGGTGGCGGGCTCTGCCTTTGCGCAAATCGGCCCCGCGACTGCCAGCACCGCAAGCACGCCGCCGCTCAGCTCCACCGAAATGGCCACGGCCACGGCGACCGAGCGCCTTATTGCCGCACCAAGTCAGTCTCACTCAACTCCATCGGCCGAGGCCCCGCCTGAAACGATCATCACCAGCGAGCAGGTGACGCTTTTTAGCGGTGACCTCCAGAATCGCTTTCTTTTTGTCGGCACTGTCCGCATCGAGGCGACTAACCTCATCGCAACGTGCGACGAGATGGAAGTGCTGACCCAGCGAGAGAGTGCCGCGACCGCCGACACCACGGGCTCAGCAACCTCGGCCTTGCCCACCGCCCAGTCTTCCCCGGTGGGTGCCGTGGAGCGCATCGAACTCCGTGGCAGCGTGGTCATCCAGCAGGGCGACCGCCGGGCCACGGCTGGGCGCGCCGAGATCATTCCCCACCTCGGGCGCGTTGTGCTCTTCGATGCGCCGGTTGTCACCGATGGCGATAGCGTCGTGACAGGCTGGCGGATGGTGCTACACCGCGACCAGCGCCGCGTCGAAGTCCTCTCCGATCCCGAGGCGGCCCCCGGATCGGCGGGGTCGCGGACGCGCATCACGCTGCCCACGGTTCCGGATCTCGGTTATCGACCGGAAACTGCCCGCTAACCCGCCGTGCGCCACGCCGAAGCAAAACAAGTTAACTACCTTGGCCAGCCTGGAAACGGGGATAGAGGATGAGGCGAGCCGCTGAAAAACACCCCGGAAGCCTCAACCTTCTTCGAAACGGCGGCTAAACAGTGCCTCCAGCTCGGCCAGCAAGAGGTCGGCGGAGTCTCCCGAAGCCAGGAACGTCAACTCGCAGCCGCTACCAGCGGCCAACATCATCAGCCCCATGATGCTCTTGCCGTTGACCTGCTCGCCGTCCTTTTCCACCCAAAGCTCCACTTCGGTGAAGCGGTTGGCCAGCCGGACGATCATCGCGGCCGGCCGCGCATGAATGCCCAGTTCGTTTTGAACACGCAATTTACGCGAGATTTGTTCCGTAGGGGTAGGTTCCATAGACAGTGGAAGCAAGGGGCCAGTGCGGGGGTTTAGGGGCAATTTCGTTTCAAGGGGTCAGCGCGCATGTTGAAAAAGATGACTTTAGGACAATCAGTTGAGAATCGTTGAAAACCAGTTTAGGACAAGCTAGCCCAGGTCAACCCTAAAACCCACAACGCCTCTTTACCAAGCTACCAGTCCCCACCATTGAAGTAAGAAAGGTCATCCAACCTAGACGCAACATTTTTCCCAAACTTTTGGGTTGCCAAGGTAACTTTGGCAGTAAATTATCCTTTGTTTCCAGTAAACCTTCTGACTGCGAGTCTGCCATGGCACGAATTTGTTCAATCACCGGTAAGCGCCCCACCGTGGGCTCCAACATCCACCGCAAGGGCCAGTCCAAGAAGAGTGGTGGCATCGGCACGCACGTCACCAAGCGCACCAAGCGGCTTTTTCGCCCGAATCTCCAGCGGATCCGCGTCCGCCAGCCCGACGGTTCCGTCCGGCGCCAGTGGGTCGCCGTCAAGGCCATTAAAGCCGGGCTGGTCGAAAAGGTCGTCTAGTCGGTCTCGTTTTCACGGCCACCTGAGCGGCTCCCCGCGCGGCATTATCCAGAGAAGGAGCAACGCGTCATTTCGGGGTTGCGCCCGATCCTTCGACGACCTTAAGGTCGAGAAATGATCGACTTCATCAAAAAGGGAATGTTGGCCGGATTGGGCGCCGCCGCCGTCACCAAGGAATCCATTGAGCAGACGCTGGCCGAGCTGGTCGAAAAAGGCAAGATCACGCAGGCAGAGGCCCAAGAAACCGCTGAAAAGATGTTTCAGCAGGGCAAGCATGAAATGGATAAGGCCAAGGGGGACTTCGCCAAGGGTTTTGAGGAGTTCCTCGCCAAGGCTCAGCTCACCCCCATCGCTGAGTTTCGTCGCCTCGAAGCCCGGGTTGCCGCTTTAGAGGCTAGCTTGGCCGCTCACGCGGCCACACCGCAGGCCCACCATGCCGCAGGGTTGAACCCTGGAGGCACTGCGACCGGCATCCCATCAATGCCCCACTAGGGTTCCACCAGGGTGCCAGTAGTGCCCTTGGGAGAGCCTCCTGAGAACCGACCGAGTTCTGTCCGGCGACCGTTTCCCTTAGCACCAAGGTGCCAGGTCCGGCTACATGACGCCTTGGGCGAGCATCGCCTGGGCCACTTTGAGAAAGCCGCCGGTATTGGCGCCGACGATGTAGTCCGTTTCCCGATGGGCGTATTTTCGGGCGCAGTGGCAGCACGTCTTGAAAATATCGTTCATGATCCCGTGGAGGGCCTCATCGACTTGGGCGAAACTCCACTCAGTCAGCGCGGCATTCTGCTGCATTTCCAGGGCACTCACGGCCACCCCACCGGCGTTGGCCGCTTTGGCGGGGCCGAAAAGCAGCCCAGCCTCGCGGAACTCGCGGATGGCCCCTGGGGTGCAGGGCATGTTGGCACCCTCGGCAACGAGCTGACAGCCGTTGCCAATCAGTTGCCGGGCGGCAGCATCATCGAGTTCATTCTGCGTCGCACAGGGAAAGGCCAAGTCGCACGGCAGGTCCCACACCGCACGGTCGGGCCGGAAGACGGCGTGACTGCGTCGGGCGGCATACTCACTCAGCCGGCCACGTTGCTGCTCTTTGATGAGCTTGAGCGTCTCGACGCAGATGCCATCGGGCTCATGGATGCTGCCGCTGGAATCAGAGCAGGACACCACCAGCGCCCCGAGCTGCTGCAGTTTCTCGATCGCGTAGATGGCGACATTTCCGGAGCCTGAGACCACTGCCCGCTTTCCCTGGAGCGACTCGCCGTTGGCCTTCAGGATCGCCTCGGAAAAATAGCTGAGCCCATAACCGGTCGCCTGCGTCCGACCGCAAGAGCCGCCCCAGCCGACGCCCTTACCCGTCAACACCCCGCGCTCGGCGCGGTTGACCAAGCGGCGGTATTGGCCGTAAAGAAACCCGATCTCGCGCCCCCCCACGCCGATGTCCCCGGCGGGCACGTCGGTCTGCTCACCGAGATGGCGGTAAAGCTCGGTCATAAAAGCCTGGCAAAAGCGCATCACCTCGGCGTCCGAACGGCCTTTAGGGTCAAAATCGCTGCCGCCCTTGCCGCCGCCAATCCCCTGCCCCGTCAGACTGTTCTTAAAAATCTGCTCGAAGCCCAGAAACTTGATTTCAGCCAAGGTCACGGTGGGGCGAAACCTCAGCCCACCCTTGTAAGGCCCCAGGGCACTGGAAAACTGCACCCGGAAGCCCCGGTTGACCTGCACGCGGCGACGGTCGTCCTCCCAGGCGACGCGGAACATAATCTGACGCTCCGGCTCACAAAGTCGCTCCAGCAAGTTGGCCTCGATGATCTCCGGATGTTCCTCCACCACCGGCCCGAGCGTCTCCAAAACCTCCTCGACGGCCTGGTGGAAGACCGCCTCGCCCGGATTGCGGTGCTGATTGGCTTCAAGGGCTTTCTGAATCGCTGGATGGTGCATTGCGGTGGTGGTTTAATCGGGGCAAGTCTGGCCGGGCAGAAGAGTCGCTGGCAGCGATTTTGACGAGGATGGCTGAAGCAACGGTCGCTCCATCACAGCGACCTCGTAAGGCTGTCCGAAAATAGTCAAGCGTGTCGAGTTTTTCCGCCGTTCTGATCCGCTTTAGCCAAGCCCCCGATCCCCGTGCGATGACGGTTGCGCTGGGCCGCGAAATTGGACTATCCCTCTCCCATGGTCCGGAGCTTTAGCCGACGACGGCCCTTGCAAGCCGTCACTGAAATCAACGTCACACCCCTGCTCGACCTGGCTTTTGCGCTGCTGATTATCTTCATGATTGCCGCCCCCCTGCTGGAGCAGTCGATCGAGGTGGAGTTGCCGGTGGCCCAAAGTGGCACCCCACCAGGCTCGGAGCGCCCGACCGTGCAGAGAATCTCGATCGATGCCCAGGGGAGGATTTTCTGGGGCGACGAAGGGGTCACTCTCGCGGTGCTCGATCAGCGCCTGGCGGAGGCTGCACTGCTGCCCTCCCCGCCAATCCTCGCCCTCCGGGGGGACGCCGCAGTGCGCTACCAGGCGGTGATTGACGTCCTGGACGCCATTAAACGGCACAACCTCCGTCGCCTGATGCTCGACACCCGCGCCCCCTGAACCAGAGCGCGCAACGACCTTGCACTCTGCCTTCCCAAGGCACCTAGTGTTCTGCGAGTTAAGTTCATAGCTTAATTTGCCAGGCCAAAAAGCCCCAACGGGGGCAAAAGGTGAAAGCCAACATGGAGCGGAAGAGGCCTATCATCGGCTTGGTTCAACCAGCCCCAACGGGGCGACAGGTGCAAGCCCGGGGTGGAGCGACGCAGGAGCGCAACCCTGGGAAAACGGGTCGTGAAACCACCAAAGTCCTGAAAGGACGACA
>DAIQNO010000053.1:0-11065 GCA_036788355.1 Opitutales bacterium
CCAGCCTTTAAACCAAGGCAGGCTTTTTCCCATGTATTCCCTATGAAATATTATAAAATAGTCGCGTTTATGGCTGTCCTTGGTCCGTTTACCTATGCTTCAGAGTTCATTTTGCGGGACGTCTGCGTCTATGGCAGCTCACCAGCTGCGATGACCGCAGCTCTGCAAGTGCGCGCACAGGGCCTCTCGGTGGCGCTGGTGGTGCCGGGCCAGCATGTGGGCGGAATGCTCGTCGAGGGCTTGGGGAGTCAGGACGTGAACAAGAACGGCACCAACAATGTGTTGGTGATTAGAGGGTTTGCACAGGAGTTTTATCAACGGGTCGGAACCAAGTATGGCAAGCCAGTGCAATACAACTTCGAGCCTCATGTCGCGGGTGAGGTGATCGAAGAATGGCTGGCCGAAGCTGGTGTGGAGGTGTTTCGCAACAACCGCCTGCTCGAAGACTTCGCTGCCGTGACCAAGGACGGCACCAGGATCGTCGGGATCGAAATGGAGAACGGCAATCAGTTCCGTGCTCGGGTGTTTATCGATGGCACTATCGAAGGCGATCTCATGAAGTGGGCGGGCGTTTCCTATGTCGTGGGCCGCGAAAGCAACGCCACCTATGGAGAGACGCTCAACGGCATCCGGGGCACGAACACCTACCGCCAGTTTACGGTAAATGTCGATCCCTACGTTGTGCCTGGCAACCCGGCCAGCGGCCTGATCGCCACCATTCAGGACGAGCCCCTCGGCCCACCCGGCAGTGCTGACGACGGAGTGATGGGATTCTGCTTTCGTCAGTGCCTAACCAGAACCGCTGGAAACCGCATCCCATTCACCAAGCCTGCTCAATACGACCCTGCGAACTATGAAATCTACCGGCGCTATCTCAGTGCCGGCGGCACCCTTTACAGTCCCTCGGCCAATCTTCCGAATGGAAAAACCGACCTTGGCAGTTGGCACGATCTCTCGGGCAATCTCTATGGCTATAGCAAAGGTTGGCCCGACGGCACCTATGCCGAGCGGGCCGCGATTTACGACTACCACCGAAACTTTATCCAGGGGCTCTATTGGTTTCTTGCCAACGACCCGGCGGTTCCCGCGGCCGTGCGTAACAACTGGTCACAATGGGGTCTGGCCGCCGATGAATTCACGGATAACGGTGGCTGGCCCCGCTCGCTCTACATCCGCGCCGGGCGCCGGATGATCTCTGACTACGTCATCACCGAAGCGCATACCAAGGGACACACCGTAGCGCAGGACTCCATCGGCGTTGCCTGGTGGCCACCGGACATGCACCACGCCCGCCGCATCGTGCGCAACGGCTTCGCCTACAATGAAGGGTTCGTTTTTGCCAGCGATTATGTACCCTTCCCAATCAGCTACCGGGCCATTGTGCCCAAAAGCCAGGAATGCACCAACTTGCTCGTGCCGGCGGCACTTTCCTCCAGCTATGTCGCGTATGGTTCCATCCGGCTCGAGTGGACCCAGATGGTCTGCGGTCAATCTGCCGGAGCCGCCGCCGCAGTGGCGCTGCGCACCGGCTTGTCCGTGCAAGAGGTGGACTACGCGTCTCTTCGCCTGGAGCTGCTGGCCTCCGGGCTGGTGCTCAAAGTCCCGGGGGCCGATACCGACGACGGTGCCCTCGTCGTGGACAATGAAGACGCAACCCAGTTTTCCAAAACCGGCTCATGGGTCACCAGCACTCACATCCCGGGATTCATCGGCACGAATTATCTGCACGATGGGAACACGAATAAAGGTAGCCTCTCGGCGACCTTCCGCCCGATACTCGCCACAGGAGGAAGCTATCAGGTCTATGGCCGTTGGTCCGCCGATTCCGCCCGTGCTGCAAATGTCCCGGTCAGCATCGTCCACGCTCATGGCCAAACCGACATCACGGTCAACCAGCAGCAAAACGGGTCTAAGTGGAACCTGTTGGGCACTTTCGACTTTGCCGCAGGCGACGCCGGATCGGTCACCTACCGCAATTTTGGCACCACCGGCTTTGTCATCGTCGATGCCATCCGCTTGGTTCCCGTCGCTGGGGCTGCCCAGCGCATCGTCAGCCTGACGCCCACGGTGGCCGCCACCATTGAAGGAAGTCCGAATCCAGCGAAAGTGACCATCATCAGGGAAGGCGATCTTTCCACCGCGCTTCAGGTCGAATACGTGATCAACGGCACGGCGACCAACGGCGTTGACTATGCCCACCTCCACGCCAGCACCACCCTGGCTGCGGGCCAGCAGAGCGCAACCATTGAGATCTTGTCGTTACCCGACGCCCTCGTCGAGGGGCCTGAAAGCGTCATCCTTAGCCTGCTACCAAGCAGCAACTACACTTTGGGTGAACGGAGTAGCGCCACCGTCACCATCTACGACCCACCCGATCATGCTTGGCAATGGCGGCACTTCACCCCTGAAGAACGGCTCGCGGGAATAATCAATATGCCCGATGCTGACCCGGACGGAGATGGATACCAAAATCTCCTCGAAAGGTTTTTCGGAACCAATCCGCGCAACTCAGAAGGTGCCGCCACTGCTCACTATTTTACCGTCAGCGAAAACGCCCAGGGAACGGTGCTCTCACTCTACTTTAAGGAATGCAATCGTGCTTCGGACCTGATTGCAACCGTTGAGGCGACATCCAACCTGGGCAGTCCCTGGACACACCCTACCACGCCCCCCGTGCCCGTCGGCTGGGATCTCAATTCCGACGATGTCTGGATGCGGTCGGATGCTTCATTCACAAGCATGGGCTACCTCCGGCTACGCGTACAATCCGCGCCCTGATAGGCAAAATTAACCCGAAAATCCCGACAAAAAGGGGGGCCGCCGGCGACCAGTTGAACTGGGCCAAAGCCGGCGAAGTCAACCCTGCGGACATCAGATTCAACGATCTTCCAGTGAGGACGATTCCGTCTGAGCGTAGCGCAGGCATCGCGGTTGCGCTCAACGAGAGCGACATGCTCAAAGCCAGACGCCTCAATGCCGAGAGCAAGGCCTCCCGCACCAGAAAAAAGCTCCACTGATTTCATTACTCAAAATTGGAAGGGGGCGGCGCGGGGGTCGATTATTTTTGCTCAAACTGCCGCGATGGCCACCGACCCTTGATGACCGGACAGCAGATGCAACTCGAAAGCCAACCCGGTAGGTCTGCAAAATAGGCCCCCTCGGAGACATCATCCCACCAGGACGCTGACCAGGAGCTTGGCGAGGACGGTCATAATCACCAGGGCGACGGGGTAGGCGGTAGCGTAGCCGATGATCGGCGTCTGGCTGTCGGTTTTAGCCGTGATGGCTCCGAGGGCCGGGGTGCTGGTCATGCCTCCGCAGATGCCGCCGAGGGTCTGGAGCGGGGAGAGTTTCAGCCAGTGACGGGCCAGCGGGATAGCAACAAGCATCGGCAGCAGCGTGATGGCTAGACCCATCACGAAGACCATCACGCCGTATTGCCCCACGGTTTCGACCAGTCGCCCGCCGCCCTTGATGCCCGCATCGGCCAGAAACAGCACCAGCCCGAGTTCGGCCAGGAGGTTGCGGGTCGGGCGGGGGATGTAGCCGATGATGTTCCCAACCCGCCCAAAGTGGCCCAACAACAGCCCTGCCAGCAGCGGGCCGCCCGCCATCCCAAGCGTGATCGAAGGAGAACCCGGCAGCGAAAAGGGAATCATCCCGAGCAGCACGCCCAGGGCCAGACCCACCGTCAGCGACACCAGGTCCGTCACGTCAATCTGCGAGTCGCGGTGGCCGATGGCCTCCGCGAAGGTCGCCAGAGCGGCCTCGGTGCCAACCGCCGTGACGATGTCATTCCGTTCGATCACCGTGCTCCCGTGCGGCACGAAGGTGATGCCCAGGCGACTGACTCGCGTCACGATGACGCCATAGCGCCCGGTAAAATTGAGTTCCCGCAGGGGTCGGCCGGCCTCATGGCGATTGGTCAGCACCAGGCGGCGCCGCTCGCGCTCGGTGTCGTAGGCGTAGTCGCCCGTGACCCGTTTCCCGAGGAGGTCGATCACGTCCTCCAGGGCACCATCTTCGCCCACGACCATCACCCGCTGCCCGAGGGTAAAGACATCGTCGGGAGTAATCGGGCTGAGGCGGTCGCCCCGCACCACACGGGAAATCTGGCAATGGTGCCGTTCCGACAGCGACGATCCGACAATCAACTGGCCCACCAGGTTCGCGTTGGTCACCTCGACCAAGGCGTTTCGGATCTTCACCTCCGTGGGGGCCGCCGGGCCTTCCTCACTCATCCGCCACCGTAAAAAGCGCGGCATCAATTGCACAAAGAGCACCACCCCGATCACCCCAAAAGGATAGGAAATGCCGTAGCCAATCACCAAATTGGGCAGATCGAGCGAGCGCAGGGCCTCGTCGGCGCTGGCCAGGGCGGGCGTGCTGGTCAGCGCACCGGCAAAAATCCCCGTGGCGAGGTCCGCAGGCAGGTTCAGCAGCCTTGCAAAGCCGAAAGTCAGCAGGGCCGCCACCACCGTGATGATGATCGAGAGCTTGGCCAAGGCACTGCCCTCCCGCGCCAAGGCCCGAAAAAAACGCCCGCCGGCCCCGATCCCGACGCAGTAAACGAACAAGACCAGCCCGACTTGTCCCGCCAGGGGAGCTAGTTCGACCCCAAAGTGCCCCGCGACCAGGGCCGTGAAGAGCACCATCGAAGAGCCCAGCTCGATCCCGCCAATCTGCACCCGGCCCAGCAGCAGCCCGCTACCAATCACCGCAAAGAGCGCAAAAACGGGGTTGGCGAAGAGCACCTGCAGGGTTTCCATAAGAAAACCTGTTTTTAGAGGTTCCTGAGATAAGAATCAAGCATGAAAAGCGGTGAGTGTTCGATCGCGCGGCCAAAAAAAAACAGGTGGCCGAAACCACCTGTCCATCACAACGCTGTTAATCGAAACGGGTCTCTCGGCTAGGCTGACACAGCGGGTGCCGCGATCACCGTGCCAGCGGCGGCGAGGGCCTCCTTGGCGCGGCCCACAATGGCGGTGAAGGCTTCTGGGTCGTGGATGGCCAATTCGCTGAGCATCTTGCGGTCGAGGCCGATCTGCGCCTTAATCAGGCCGTCAATAAAGCGGCTGTAGCTCAGGCCATGCGGACGCACTGCCGCGTTAAGGCGCAAAATCCAGAGCTTGCGGAACTCGCGGCGACGGACGCGACGGTCGCGGTAGGCGAACTTCTCCGCCCGCTCAACCGCGTCCTTGGCGTAACGGTAGAGGCGGCTCTTATTGCCATAATAGCCCTTGGCCTTGTTGAGGACGCGCTTACGACGAGCGCGTGAAGCGGGTGATCCGGTGGCACGTGGCATAATGAAAAGGGTCTGAAAGAGAAAATTGAATCAGTAACTACAGTTGGCGGAGCACTTTCGAGGCAACTGGTCTTCGGTGGCTACTTCGCGCCAAAGGGCATCGCCCGGCGCAGCTGCGGGGCGTGGGTTTCAGGCACCACTTGGTCGCTGCCTGACTTCCGAAGCTGTTTCGACGACTTCTTACGCAGCAGGTGGCGGCGGTTGGCACTGCGGCGAACTAGCTTGCCAGAACCAGTTTCTTTGAAACGCTTGACCACTGCTTTGCGGGTTTTCTGAGCCATAAATTGAGTTGTTGGAAGGTAAAGGAGAGAGAACGTGGACCGCTGAAGCGCGCTTAGGACATCACCTCGACCATGATCCGATCGACCGAGCGATCAAGGCGATACTTCTCTTGAATCTTGGCCGGCAGGGTCGGCTCTCCGGTGAAATCATACTGAAGGTAAATCCCGTTCGGCATTTTGCGGTCCGTCACGCGCGCCAAGGGTCGGGAACCGATTGGCTTCGTCGAAGAGATAGACGCTCCCAGGGTGGTCAGCACTTGTTGGATCTTCTGGTTCACTTCTTCGACCTCCATATTGACCTCGCGGGGGTCTAAAATGAAGGTAGCGCGATAAACGCGTTCAATTGCGGCGGTGGCACTCATAGAAAATGGAAAGGTCGAGGAAAGTTGCGACGGGCTCCGATGGAGGATAGAACGCGCGAAAGGTGAGGTTGTAGGAAAAAATTGTCTGAGGAAAGGCTGGATTTCGTTTAATTACAGTTAAGTGTAGCTAATTCAATTAAGCGGGATGATGATTCGGAAGTGGTCGACGATTTTTGGGATTTTGGTGTCAACTCCCTTGAGTGGCTAGGGGTGTTGCCGTCTGGCCCGGAGTCGTGGCGGTGGTCGTTGCAGTCGTGGTGGTGGTTTCCTTGGGGTTTTCGACCTCCGGGGAGGGTGGTTTTGGAGCTTTAGGCGTGACATGGAAGCGACGCATCGCTTCTTCGGGGCCGTGGATGATGAGGCAGTCTAGAGAGGCAATCCAAGTCTTCCAGGATGCCTCGAGGGCGGCGAGTTCATCGGTCGTGAATCTTCCGAGCACCCAGTCCTTTAAGTCCATTTCCCGGTGCGGCTTTTGGCCGATTCCTAGTCGAAGTCGTAAAAAACCGTCGCCGCAGTGCTGCAAGACACTGGCTACACCGTTGTGACCGCCAGCAGAACCCTTCACGCTGATTTTCAAGCCACCGACCGGAAGGTTAAGCTCATCGTAGATGACAATGAGCTGCCGAGGTTCTAGCTTGAAAAAGCGAGCGAGGGCGGCCGCCGCCACGCCACTGTCGTTCATAAAGGTCAACGGCTTGACAACCATGACTTTCTGACCGCCCAGGGCGAACTGCGCGACCTCGGCTTGGAAACGGGTCTCGGCTCGCCATTTCGGGCTGCTGCCCGCTGACCAGCGATCAATGAGTTGCCAGGCGATGTTGTGACGGGTCGCCGCGTAAGTCGGCCCAGGGTTTCCGAGGGCAACAACTAGCTTCTCAATAGCCACGATAACTGTAAAAGAACGGTGAACTGACAGCGTCACGGTCGCTAAGACCGTCCGGCAGGCTTTTCAATACAAGAGCGGAATGGCCAACGTGTAAAGCGGAGGGTTGAAGGAGCTAAAGAAGAGAACCGGGTGGTCTTGGTGTCAGGCCTACTTGGTAATCATGAAAACCACGACGTCGGCACGACCGCGCAAAATGCAGCCCTCGGGGGCCTTGATTTTGCTGATCTGGATACCCTCGCCCTTTTTCAACTCGGAAACGTCCACTTCGATCTTGCCCGGTAAGTCCTTGGGTAAGCATTCCACCTCCAGCGTCCGCACCATCTTGTTCAGAACGCCCTTCTCCGTGCGCACCCCGACTGGATCACCAACGGGCTCCACGGGCACCTTGACACGGATCTTACGGTCGTCGGTGACTTGCATGAAGTCGACGTGTAGAAACTTATCGGTGATCGGGTGGCGTTGCAGCTCCTGGATCACGGCCTGGCAGGAATCTCCGTTTTCTTGCACCGTCACGACCCGAGCCTCCCCCGCCAGGTTGCGCTTCAGGCGGATAAACTCCTTCTCGGCGACCGCGATCATGGTCGGCGTGCGATGCTTCCCGTAGATGATGCCCGGAATGAGCCCCTGGGTGCGGAGGCGATAGGAAGCACCCCGTCCATCTTCGGTGCGGGGTTGGACTGGAATCGTCAGGTCGGTCATGGTCTTTGCGGCGTAAACGAAGAGGTAAGCATGGCCTGAGGAGTCCGAGCAAGACTATTTTTCAGCGAGAACGATCTTTTTTCGCGTAGTGTTGGCACGCGGCTAGGACGGATGCCGGGGAGTTCGTTGCTCCGGGATCCTCAAAACAGCCACAGAGGGCGCGAGTGAGTCCCATTTTCGCTTTATGCGCTGCCGAGCGGCCAGGCAGCCTCAGGGCTGGAAAAAGTTCCATGCTCGTGCGGTCCACAGGATGGCCCAGGCCAGGCCGACCAGCAGCAGGATCAACGGCAGCCAGCCGAGGAGGAGGGAACTTCGGCGGGGGTCGTATTTCCCAAAGGACGCTCTTTCAAAAACGCGCCGTGAAAACAGCCCATACTGCGGCGGGGGCCGGTAATGGCCCTCAAGAGCCCGCTTGACCCGTCGGCGTTCCCTGGCCCGATGCCGCCACAGAATCCACCACCGCCACCACACCCCGCGACGATCGCGGAAAGGTCTTTCGGGTAGCAAGAGCGTTCTCAGGGGCTGGGCTCTCTGAAACTACAAGAATGAGTCGCAATTGCAGCTTGACGTTAGCGACCGACCGGTTGAGCGTGTTGCAATGATTGGCGATGTCGTTGCTCCACGGTTGACGTTGGCGGAATTGAGGGTCGGGGATCAGGCTCGGATTGATTGCATCGATGAAAGCTGCGATCTGTGCCCCCGGTTGCAGAACTTGGGCCTGTTGCCGGAGAGCCGCGTCTGCGTGCTGCGCGAGGCCCTCTGGGGCGACCCAATGACGGTGAGCGTGGGCGACCAGGTGCTTTCTCTGCGGCGGACGGACGCCCGCGGGATTGAGGTTTCACGGATCGACTAGGTTGGCACAAACGGGGCCAGGGCCGGGCGCGACGCTGATCCTCGGCCATGGTCGCCGCGCTGCCGACTTCGCTGCCTGGCCGGTGCGACCTGCGGTGAGTTTTGCGGACAACACTTTTTTTTGGGATCATGGCAAAGTTGATAGCGATCGCAGGGAATCCGAACACGGGTAAATCGACGGTTTTCAATGCCCTCACGGGGCTACGGCAACGCACGGGCAATTACCCAGGGGTGACGGTCGAAAAGAAGATGGGTCAGCTAGACCTTGGCGGCGAGACGGTCGAGGTGCTAGACCTGCCGGGCACGTATAGCCTCGATGCCAGTTCGCCGGATGAACGGGTGGTGGTGGAGGTGCTTTCCGGGGTGTTGCCGGGTCAGCCGCGCCCCGATCTGATCCTGGTGGTGGTCGATGCCTCCAACCTCCGGAGAAACCTGTTCCTGGCGTCGCAGATTGCCGAAGTCGGCATCCCGATGGTGCTCTGCTTAAATCTCTGGGATGTCGCGCTAAGGCGCAACCTGCGGATCGATGTGGCGGCCCTTTCGGAGCAACTCGGGGTAGAAGTGGTGACGATGAACGCCAGGCAGGGGCGCGGCCTGGAGGAGCTGCGGGCGGCCTTGGCGCGGAACCTGGTGAACCCGCAGCTAATGCGGTGCCTGGATTGGCCACCGTGCGTGCAGGCGGCCCTGGAGGACGTGCGGCGGCAGCTGTTGGGAAGTCAGGTGGTCCCGTTGACCGCGCCCGAGCAGGGGGACGCGGGGGCTTCGGCGGTGACGGCGGAGCACCGGCAGGGGGGATTTCTGGCGCAGCGGCTATTGTTCGACAACAGCCCGGCACTCTTGCTGGACCTAAAGCTGGCACCGGAGCGAGCCCGCCCGGTGCTGGAGGCAGCGCGGCAGCAGGTTCGGCAAGCGGGCCTGAACCCTGGCAATGCGGAGGCCGTCTTGCGCTACCGGATGATTGGCCAGGTGCTCAACACGGTGTTGCTGACGGGTTCGGATGCCCGACCACCCAACAGCGAGAGTATCGACGCACTGCTGTGCCACCGCTGGCTAGGACTGGGCTTTTTCGCCGCGATCATGTTTTTCGCGTTCACTTCGATCTACGCCTGGGCCGGGCCGATCATGGACGTCATCGAGGCACTTTTCGGGGCGCTGGGTTCTTGGGTGGAGCCCGCGCTGGCCGGGACTCCGATGGTGCAGAGCCTGGTGGTGGATGGGTTGATTGGTGGGGTCGGCGGAGTACTGGTTTTCTTGCCGCAGATTTTCATCCTGTTTCTGTTCATCGGCCTGCTGGAAGACACGGGCTACATGGCGCGGGCGGCTTTCCTGATGGATAAGCTGTTCTCGTGGTGTGGCTTGAACGGAAAGTGCTTTATCCCGCTGCTTTCGAGCTTTGCCTGTGCGATTCCGGGCATTTTGTCGGCGCGGACGATCCAGGATCCCAAGGCCCGCCTGGCCACCATCCTGGCGGCGCCGTTGATGAGTTGCTCAGCCCGCCTGCCGGTGTATCTGTTGTTTATCGGAGCCTTCGTGGAGCCGCGCTATGGGGCTTGGGTGGCCGGGTTGACGTTGTTTTTGATGCACTTTATCGGGCTGGCGGTGGCGGCTCCGTTGGTGTGGGTGTTGAACCGCTTTGTCCTGAAGACGCCGCCGCAGCCGTTTTTGCTGGAGATGCCGAGCTATCGGGTGCCGCGGGCGCGCGACGTTTTCCTGCGGATGTGGCTGCAAGGTCAGGAGTTTCTGGTGCGGGCTGGCAGTGTGATCTTGGCCTTTTCCGTGATGATCTGGGCGTTGCTGTATTTCCCACATCCGCCGGAGGTGGCTGAGGAGGTGGAGGCCCAATTCATCGCGGAGAAAGCTGCGGCGTGGGGCGTGGAGCCGGGGGCCGTCGCTGACTGGTTGACCTCAGAGGACACGCCGGAAGCGGCTGCCGGAGTGACGACGGCGGCTGAGGGAACCACGGAAACGACTGGCGGCATCACGGAACTAGTCGGAGGCAAGTCGGAACCGGCTGCGGGCGTCTTTCTGACGGTGGAGGGTCTGGAGGTCGATCGGGCGGAGGTGCTGGCGGCGCTGGACAACGAGATCGCCGGGTTTTACCTGGAGCAGAGCTACCTGGGGAGGTTCGGGAAGGCCGTGCAGCCGATCTTCGCTCCTGCGGGTTTTGACTGGAAGTTGACGGTTGGGGTGCTGGCCAGCTTTCCGGCGCGTGAGGTCATCATCTCGACGCTGGGCATCATCTACAACCTTGGCGGCGACGTGGACGAGGAATCGACCTCGCTGCGGGACCAGCTTGAGTCGTCAACCTGGACGCGTGGGCCGCGGGCGGGCCAGCCCGTTTACACGTTGCCGACGGCCCTCGCCCTGATGGTGTTCTTCGCGCTGTGTATGCAGTGCGGGGCCACGGTGGCGGTAATCGCTCGGGAATCCTCCTGGAAATGGGCCGCGTTCTCGTTTTTCAGCAACACCGCACTGGCTTGGGTGGCGGCCGTGCTGGTTTATCAACTCGGATCGCTGTTTCTGATTTAGCGACCTCGGGCGGTGAGGCCCGAGGGGGCACTTGCCTTGCTGCTTGGAGAGAACCGCGGCCGCAGCACTGCCCGACTAGCCGCAGCACTGCCCGGATAGTGTCCTGCGAGCTAAGTCCGCCGCTGAATCCCAGCCCCAACGGGGCGCAAGG
>DAIQNO010000054.1:0-1841 GCA_036788355.1 Opitutales bacterium
CTGGCCAGCTCCAGCGTGTCGGTCAGTGCCGTTTCTCCAGTAAAGTCCAGGGTGCCGAAAGCCAGTCGGTTGGTGGCTAGGATTCCGCCCCGGTTGCTCACCGCAGCACCGGTTGGCAACACCACGCTGATCGCGACGTTAGGTTGCCCGTTACCATCCAGTCCCACCCCCACCTTCGCCCCATCGGCACTCAGGACGATATTTCCAACCCTATAGCGGAGGCCATCGGCGGAGAAAAAAGCTTCGGAAATCTGGTCGAGTCCCAGCGGCTGAATCGCTGCCAGCCCGGCCTTCACCACGGCGTCTCCATTGGACAGCAGCCAGACCTCGCTCAACAAAGTATCGTCACCAAAACGGAAAGCCGGACGCACCGAGACCACCCCAGCAGACCCCGGAATCCGCAGTGCCGTCCGCAGGTAGGTCAGGCCACCGGGGGCACGGGTGGGCGTATTCGAAACCTCCGCAAAGGTGGTCGCTACCCCGCCAAAGTCGAGTCTACCACTAAAATGCAACAGCGGTTGCGGCACCGAAGATCGCGCGTTGGCCGACACCAGCGGCAGCCCCGGCGTCTCACGGTAACGCACCGCCACCTCCAGCCGATAAGGCCCACTAAGGGGATTTAGCTGGCCGGCGGGCTCGACCGCCAGTTGCACCCCGCGCCGCACCTCACCCGTAGCGAAAGCCTCCCCACCGTTCCGCTGGAACCGCGCGACCGGGAAACTCTGGAAAATCGTTGGCGCAGACACCGGAACTTCCTCGCCGGTCGCCTCGTTGAAAAGCCGGACATTAAAGGCAAACTCGACGGAATCGACCCCCTCCGGGCCGTTAAAGTCATCGAACCGGAAAATGTCCACCAACGCTTCCACCAAGAACGCCGACTGGCTGTTGCCCTCGCGGATCGCGAACAGGCGCTGCCACTCGACCTCGCGCAACTCCACCAGGAGATTCCGGGCAGCATCGCCCGACACGGTATTCACCCAGTGGTAGATCTGCGTCGGAGCAGTCTCTACGGTGGCCCCGAGCTGCGCCACCCCGCCTCCGGAAACAGCCCGCCGCACGTTGGCCCGGACAAAGTAGCGGTCCAGGTGGTCTAGCCGCCCTGTCGGCACCAGCTTCAGCGTGACCTCGTCGTTGGGCGAAAAACCATTGCGGGAGCCCAGCACCTGCACCGCTTCGGCCACCTCCGCACCATCCGACTGGCGCACCAGGGTAGCCCGCACCGAAAAGTCGCCCGTGCCCGGCTGAACCGTCGCCGTCACCTGATAGTCCACCACCAAGCGAGCCTCAACGCCGTTGCGATTGGGCTTCACCGCGTATAGATCCGCTGGCGAGACCACCGAAACCTCCGTAATCGCCGCCGCCGTGTAGAGCGTCACTTGGCCTGCCAGTGGCGAGGCCAAAACCGCCCCCGCCAAGGCCGTTAACGGGCCAAGGATGGCTGTAGAGTATCGACGGAACCGCAGGCTCCAAAGTCCCAACCGCCCAGTTAGCCAAAAATCCGCTTTTCTAAAGGTAAAGTCGTCCATCACGCCAAAGTTCGATAAATGCTGTTAAACGGCCTTTTGGACGCAGGCGCAACGGATTTCGGCCATTTTAGGCCAAAGCCTCAGTTTCCCGACGGATTTTTACCCCTGATTGACATCTCGATTGGCCGAGCACTCCAGAAAATTAGGGGCAACTGAAGCATCAAGGGCAGAGACACCCGTCGGTCAGCGCCATACGGGGCGTTCAAAAAGTTCCGTGTAGTCGTGCCGCCCCGTGAGCGCGCCTCCATTACAATCGCAGCAGAAAGCCGACGCCGCGGCGATCCTGGCGGTCTGGGTGGCCGAGCGGATCGAGGC
>DAIQNO010000054.1:1851-10664 GCA_036788355.1 Opitutales bacterium
TTACCCCTGATTGACAACTGGGCACCACCCACCCCGGCCACAGGCATCCGCTGAAAAGCTATCAGCTACCTAAAGAGTAGTGTTGAGCCTCAGCATCGGTCCCCCCCGAAACGGTTTTTTACAACCGCAGCAGAAAACCGACCCCGCCGATCTAGGCGGTGATCCAGTCTTCGAGCGGTCGCGGTCGTAGCGAGCGGATCAACGCGAAAATCTGAAAATCGACTGACTCCGACAGCCCAACCGTCGCCACCAGTGGGCGAAAACGGTTCTCCGCAAAACGCCCGTAGTCATAATCGTAGTAGAGATCGTTTTCCAACCGGAGCCCCTCAGCAAGGCGACGACTCCATCCGATAACCGCCCCTTATCGCTGGGTGCCTTCCCGCAAGCAGGAGACTGTAATCGTGCGCCCGCAGTCGCCGAGGGCCGCCTTGCTTACAGGCTCCCAGCACCTTCTGCTCCCGCTTCGGTAGCGGTGTCAGGTTTCTCCAATCGATACTGGACCGGGTGCTTATACCGCCCGAAAAGCCAATCCACCGGGGTCTTGGGGGCATCCTCGCCCCGCTCGATTCGCGCCAGAATCTCCCGCGCATCGTCTGCCGTCGGCGAATCGGGAGCCACCGTGATGGCATCATTGAGGAAAATCCGCGCCGCATCGTGCATGTTGCGGTAAAAATAGAAAAATCGCCCCATCAGGTATCGGTTATTGGCCAGGGTGTTACGCATTTCGGCCAACTTTGCCTCGGCAGCCGGAACTTCCGCCGATCGGGGATGGATCACCAGAAAATCCTCGTAATAACGGATCGAAGCCCGTGTTGCCGCTTGGTCGTAGGCAGGTCCCTGCACGAACTCGCTGTAAAGCCGTGCGAGCTGCAGGTAGGCCTCCTCCGTCTGCACACTGCGCGGGTAACGGTTGATCAGCCGGTCGAGGGCCTCGATCGCATTCTCGGGCTTCCCCTCCTTCTCCCAGAGAGCCGCCACCGCAATCAAGGCGGGCGGCGCAAGGTCGCTCTGTGGCGCGTAGGAGACGATCGCCTCAAAGAGCGAGACCCCGAGCAGGCGGTCCCGGAACCCTGGAATCAGCCCGAAGTAGCGCGGCCGCTCCCCCGCCAGGACGCGAGCCCCTAAGTCTTCAACCTCGCCCACCACCCCGTTGAAATCCTCATATTGCGGGTAGTTGTTCAGAATGGTCACCAACTCCCGAGCTGACTTTTCAAACTGATTGCGCTGGGCGAAGACCTGCCCCCGGATACGGTGGCCCTCCGCCGCCGCCACCGTGTTGGGGTAGCGCTTCGTCAGTCGCTGACCGATTTGCAGCGCTTCGCTCAGTTTTCCCTCAGCTTGGGCCGCCCTCGCCTGCGCCAACCACTCCTGCGCCTGGGGTGTCGTCGCCGAGAACGGGGTACCCGCGCCCGACACCGCCATCGCCTCGACGGATGCCACCGTCGTCGTGGAATCAGCATCTCGCGCCGGACGACTCTTCGAGCGCGGCGCGCCGAAGGTCAGCGAGGTTGAAACCAGCAGCGGGAGAATCAGCAACAGAATGACGCGCAAGAAGTTCATGAAAAAGACCCAGTCGTCGGTTCAGCAGAAGATAATGGCAGGCGACAACAGAAAATAGTTCCTCTAAAGAAGAACTGACCCACCCGACTCGGTGCAACCTTTTTCCCGAAGGAAGCTGCCGCCACGTCTTGTTCAACCCGCCCCTGCTTAGTTGGCAGTCGGGGTAGTAAAAAAACCCCGTTGTTTCTCCGAAATCGGCATTCCGACCCGATTCATCACCGCGAGAAAGTCTTCCCAGAGGTCGCGTTTCGCCGCTCGGCTCTGGTCGGCCCCCAGAGCGTCCTGCCGGAGGATATAGGACGGGTGATAGGTCACCCGCACTGGCGTCCCGCGGAAATCGTGCCACGGCCCTCGCAGGCTCTTCAGCGAGGCCCTCGCGGGCAGTCCCAGGAGGGCCTGCGCTGCCGTCAGGCCTAGGGCAACGATCACTTTCGGGCGGACAATCGCCACCTGAGCCGCCAAATAGGGCAGGCCAAAGGCCATCTCGGCAGGCACGGGTTTACGGTTCCCCGTCGGCTCGTCGTGCTCCGGTCGCCAGTTCAGAATATTGCCGAGATACACGTCCTCGCGGCGTAACTTCATGGCCTGCAACACCTTCATCAGAAAGTCTCCCGCTGGGCCGACGAAAGGCTCTCCCGCCCGCTCTTCCTGCTCTCCCGGAGCCTCACCGCAGAGGAAGAGGTCTGCATCGAGCGAGCCGACGCCGAAAACCACCTGACCGCCGGGCCGCAGGTGCGCCCGGCAGACCGGGCAATCCTGCACCTTGGCCCGCAACCACGCCCATTGCTCCGCTTTGCCACCCGGCGGCACTTCAAATTTCGGCGGGGCCGGGATGGGCTCACAACCGGGCGGGAGCCCCTGCGACTCTGCCGTAACCGCCGCCCCGCTTCTGCTGCTGGCCCCTGCGGACGCTGCGCCCGGACGTGCCCGCCCCTTGCCGCCACCCGTGCTCTCCGGTGCCGCCGCGCTTTGCGTCATCGCGGCGAAGTCCAAAGTTGGCACCGGCGGGCGCTCCAGGGCCTTCAACGGGACGGGCTCCTCTCCTGGCACCTTCACCGAGGGGGATTTCTGCACTTTCTCCACCGGGATGGCACCGGTTACTCCCGTCTCGGCCAGGGCTCTCAGGGCTGACAACGTGCTCTCGGCAATGAAAACCTGCTCTTCCCCGTGGCGCCGCCACTGTTTTAGCTCTGCCACCACGGCCTCAACCAGCTCCCGCATGGCGAAAAAGTCTCCGACAACCGCCCACCCAGGCAAGCCTCAAGGTGCCGAGCCCCGGCGATCTTCGCTGGGAGCACCGGCGTCCCCGCCGGCCCGTTCAAGGTCGGAGTTTCCGACGAGGACGTCGGTGCTGCCAGGATGGGTGCTCCCAGGGGAGGGCTCCGCCGATCTCTAGATACCGTAGCCCCCCTCCGCAGTTTTAATCGGCCCTGGCCCTCACTCGCTTGAGAAATCGCGTTGCCAGCCAGACCGGTCGACTGGTTAAAAGATGGCTTGAATGATGATCCATCGCTAGATTCCGAAATTGCCCCTGGCGCGATGTCTCCGGAGCACTCAGCTAACCGCCCGACGTGCGATGCCGCACCGGCCTCCGCCAAGGGGTCGGCACCGGTTCCCGTGCATGTTGCCATCATCATGGACGGCAACGGACGCTGGGCGCAGCAGCGCGGGATGCACCGCCTCATGGGGCACCAGCAAGGTGCCGAAACGGTCCGCAGAACCCTCCGGGCAGCGCGTGAGCTTGGCGTTCACATGGTCACGCTTTTCGCCTTTTCCGTAGAAAACTGGCGACGGCCCGCCGCGGAGATTGAGGGCCTCTGGAGCCTCCTGGAAACCTTCCTCAACCGCTATCTCGCCGAGTTGCAACGCGATGAGGTTAGGTTGCGCTGGTTGGGGCGACGGGAGGGTCTGCCCGGCCACCTGCACGACCGCCTGGCCAAAGCAGAGGCGGACACCCGCCACTTTACCCGCTACGCCTGCAACCTCGCCCTCAACTATGGCTCCCGCACGGAGGTCGTCGATGCCGCGCAGGCCTGGGCGCGGGACGTTCTGGCGGGGAAATCGGCACCTGAGGGCCTCGATTGGGAGCTTTTTTCCAGCTACCTCTACACCGGGGGCCTGCCCGACCCTGACCTCCTCATCCGCACCTCCGGGGAGTCCCGGATCAGTAACTTCCTCCTCCTGCAGCTCGCCTACGCCGAGTTGCACTTCACCCCCAAGCTCTGGCCCGACTTTACCGAAGAAGACTTCGCCCTAGCCATCCAGGACTTCCAAGGCCGCCAACGCCGCTACGGCAAAACAGGCCAGCAACTCGAACTCGACGACCCAACTTCCTAGACCTCGGAGGAATCGAAAATGGCCGTCCTGGGTGCCTGAGTTTCCAGTATTTAACTTCCCGGCTTAACGGCGGGCAAGGCCGCCAGAGAAGCGGGCAGGGCGTCGGGCGCGTAAGTCGGAAAGTCGAGCGATAGCAGAGCCGTCAGCGGCACGGGAAAGCGCGCCAGCCCGGAGCTGCGATCGACCAGCACCGCCACGCCGACTACCTCTGCGGACGTGCGGGCGAGGATGTCCAGCGTCTCCTGCACCCGCCCGCCGCGGGTGATGACATCCTCGACGACCAGCACCCGCTCACCGGCGCTCAACTTGAAACCACGCCGCAGCTCCAGGGCGCTTTCCGCATTTTTCTCGACGAAAAGGAAGCGCGCACCGGCTTGGCGGGCCACCTCCTGGCCAATCACCAAGCCACCCATCGCCGGTGCCACCACAGTTGAAAAATCCAGTCCAGCACCGTGCTGCGCACGCACCGCCGACAACAACGCCTCGGCCAACCGAGTCACCACTTCCAGATGCTCACAGACCCGCGCACACTGGAAAAAATGCCCACTGCGCAGCCCCGACCGCAAAATAAAATGCCCCTCCAGTAACGCCCCCGTCTTCCGGAACAGCTCCAGAATCGCCTCCTGATCTAACATCGCCGAAGGTTACGAAATATTCCCGCCCCTAGGCGAGCGTAAAGAGCAGCCACCACTAGCCCCGACATGGGGAGGTGCGAGGCTGACTCCCGCCTCCTAAGATAGTCGTGCTAGATCGTCGGCGGAGTGGTGCAAGAACTTCTTGCGGGCTCTTGCGATGGTGTCATCGGCATCAGTCGTGACATACTGGCTCTGGGGGATCTCCATCAGCGGTTCAAGATGCGCTTTGAGCCAGTCCCAGCCGATCTGATCCATTTCGTCCGGCCTTCCGCCCACTAGAGTCGCTGAATGGTTACCGCCGCAACTACCAACTTGCGACGTTGGTCTCACGTCCTTGGGCTGAGTGACCGTTATTTTCACACCCTCAAACCCTCAGAGGTTCTTTGCCTTGCCAAGATCGCTGTCGGGCCCGGCGGGTCGTGGCCGGGGCGTTCACTCGGGTGAAACGACGCGGTTTCTTGGAACGCCCTTCAGCGCTTTGGCGTTGTGTTTCTGCCGTCCTCCTCGTCCTCGTCGTCCTTGTCATGATCCTCATCTGAGTCTTCTAAGTCGTCTTCTAGATCTTCGTCATCCAACGCACTGTCGTCTTCGTCGAAATCATCCTCCCCGTCGTCATCATCATCCCCCTCGTCGAAACGGTCATCATCATCATCATCTTCATCTTCTTTCAGTTCCTCCAGCTCCACGTCTTCTCCTAACTCCTCGTCCGGATGGTGGTCGTTGCGTTGGGCCGGGCTGGCAGCTTTGGCTGGGGTCCGGCGGGGGCCTTCGGGCAGTTCCTGGGCGATTTCGTCGAGGACTTCGATGATGCGGTTGCCGCGTTGGATGGAGTCATCGGGCACGAAGCGAAATCGCGGGAGGTATTTTAGGACCACTTTGCGTCCAACGAGGCCTTGCAGGAGCTTGGCGCGGCCGGAGAAGAACTTCGCGGCGGCGGCCTGGTGGGTTTCGTCGCCGATGACCGAGTAATAGACGTTGGCGTTGCGGAGGTCGGGGGAGACGTCCACCGCCGTGATGGTGATCCGGACGGCGGCGTCGCGGAACTCCCGGTGCAGGATTTCGGCGATTTCGCGCCGCAGGAGCTCGTTGACGCGCAGTTGTCTCATCAGTTGCGGTTAGAGCGTCGGTCGGCTCTCGTGGATTTCGTAAACCTCGATGGTGTCGCGTTCCTGGTAGGCGGTGCAGCCGGTGATCTGGATCCCGCACTCGTAACCCGCGCGGACTTCGTTGACGGTATCCTTGAAGCGCCTCAGGCCGCCAATGCGGCCATCGTGGATGACCTTGTCGCCGCGGAGGAGTCGCGCGTAAGCGTCGCGCTTGATGATGCCATCGGTGACCATGCAACCCGCCACGATGCCCTTGCTGACCGGGAAGACGGCCCGCACCTCGGCTCCACCGATCTTGACCTCGCGATAGATCGGATCGAGCAACTCCGCCATGGCCTCTTTGACGAGGTCGATGAGGCTGTAGATGATCTGGTGGGTGATGATGCGGATGCCTTCGCGCTTGGCCAGGGCGGGCACGTCGTTCTCCGACTTGACGTTGAAGCAGACGATGGTGGAGTCCGTGTTGCTGGCCATCATCACGTCGGACTTGGTGACCATGCCGACGCCGCTGCTGACGAGCTGGAGTTTTACTTTGTCGGACTCGAAACTCTGGAAAGCCGATCGGAGGGCCTCGACGGTGCCGAAAACGTCACTCTTGAGGATCATCCGGAAGACTTTGTGTTGCTGGGCGTCGATGGCGGCCAGCAGCTCTTCCACGGTGTCGGGGAGGTGGTCATCGCCCTTGGCGTCCGACTCCGCCTTTTTCAGCTCCAGCAGAAACTCTTCGGCCTCGCGCTTGGCGGTTTTTTCGTTGGCGACGCCGCGGAAGCGCTGTCCGGCATCCGGTGGGCCCGACCAGCCGACCACGCGCACCGGGTCTCCGGGCAGGGCCTGCTTGACCGGCTTGCCATTTTCATCGAGCAGCGAGCGGACTTTGCAGTAGTGCTGCCCGCAGAGAAGGGCCTGGCCGACCTTGAGGGTGCCTTTTTCGACGATGACGGTGGTGGTGCAGCCGCGGCCTTGCTCGATCTGCGATTCCAGGATGGTGCCGATGGGATTGGCCTTGGGGTTGGCCTTCAATTCCATGATTTCAGCTTGGAGCAGGAGTTTCTCCAGCAGATCGTCGATGCCCGTTCCCTTGAGGGCCGAGATGGGCTGGGTAAGCACCTCTCCACCCAACTCCTCAGGGGGGATGCCGCGCTGCTGCATCTGTTGATAGACGCGGTCGAGGTTGGCTCCCTTGGCGTCCATTTTGTTGACGGCGACGACCAGCGGGACGTTGCTCTTTTGGGCGAACTTAAGTGCCTCGTCCGTCTGCGGCATGAAGCCGTCATCAGCGGCGACGACCAAGATGGCGATGTCGGTGACGCGGGCTCCCCGCTCTCGCATTCCGGCGAAGGCGGCGTGGCCGGGGGTGTCGAGGAACGAAATGCGGTGGTTGTTGTGGAAGACCTGGTAGGCGGCGGTGTGCTGGGTGATGCCGCCGGCCTCGCCGGAGACGACGTTGGCCTTGCGGATGGTATCGAGCAGGGTGGTTTTGCCGTGGTCAACGTGGCCCAGGACGCAGACCACCGGTGGACGCGGCTCCAGGAGCGCCGGGTCGTCCTCGTCGATCTCCGGTTCTTTGGGCTTCTTGGGCCCTTGGGGGGCCTTTTCCTCGCCCCGGTGGTGGACTTCGAGCAGGTAGCCGTGACGGGCGGCCAGCTTCGCCGCGACATCAACCTCGATCGGGCTATTGATGCCGGCGAAAATGTTGAGGTCGAGCAACTCGGCGTTGAGCTGGAAGGGCTTCAGTCCGAGGGCCTGGGCAAAGTCGCGGACGACGATCGGCGGCTTGAGGTGGAGGATGGTCTGGCCATCACGCTCCTCAAAGCGGCACCCTTCCGGGAGTTCTCGCCCAACCGGAGTCGCGAGGGCGTCGGCAGCGGCGGCTGTTGCAGCCTCGTTGGAGAGTCTAGCGGTTGGTGCTGCGGTTGCCGGGGCGCGACGTGGCGGGATGGCGGGAGCCCGGGTAAAGGCCTGGTTGTCGGAGGCCGGTCGAGCAGGCAGGGAGGGTGCGCTGCCGCCGGGTCGGACCGGCAGTAACGGGGCGGCACCCGGAGTAGCGGGCAACGCCGGAGCGGCCGTTTTGGCCACGGTTTCGGACGGCGCGACTCTGGCTTCTGGAGCGGAATCGGCCTCCGCCGAAGCGGTGCCGGTAGCGGAGAGCCTCGCGCTTGGGGCGGTTTTGGTGGCGGGGTCCGCCGAAGCAGTGGTCGTCGGCGGGAGGGTTGACGGTGCCGTGTTGGCCAGGGTAACCGGGCTGGGGCGGACGCCGGGAGTCGCCGGTGCGGGCCTCGTAGGAAGGGTAGGCGCTGGGGTAGCCGAGGAGGTGGACTCTCCGGCGCTGGAAGGCGGCGGGGCGCGATCTTCAGGGGCTGGTTTGACCACCGCTGGGCGGAGGGTGCCTGCTGCGGGACGCTGGGCAGAGCCAATCGCCGGGGGGAGCGCCTGGCCGGGAGCCGGGCGCATCGGCGCGGGGATGGGTGCCTTGCGAGCCATGCTGCCCATCGGCGGCAGGCCGGGCGGGGCTTTTCTCATCGGCTGCGTTGGAAGGGCCGGGGCCGCGCCGGGGGCCGTCTGGGAGGGTGGGGGCGCTGCGGCAGCACGTGCTGCCTCACGCTCCGCCCGTTTTGCCTCCAGGGCGGCCTCGGCTGCGGCCCGAGCCGCCTCCTCCTTAGCCGTCTTTTCCGCTTCGAGATCGGCGACGGTCCGCACCATTCCCGTCGGTCGGCGCTCAGGGGCGGTGGCTGCGCCCTCTTTGGCGATCCCGGCGGCAGGGGCCAGAGGGGTGGAGCCGACGGCGTTCGCGGGCTTCGGCCCGCTGGCCGTTGAAGGGGCAACGGAAGGCGGGCTTTCAGGGGGGGCTGGGGTGGCAGCGGTTGAAGAAGCCGTGGTCGGCGCCGAGGTTTCACTACCCCCAAACTCGGCAATCAGCGACTCCGCAGTGATGCTGTCCACCGTGCTCGAAGCACTCTTAACGGGATAATTTCGGTCAGTCAGCAGTTTTATCAACTGCATATTCTCCATGCCGAGGGTTTTGGAAAGTTGGTAAATTCGGACGCTCATATCGAGGCGTGGGGCGTGCTGGCAGACGCGAAGGCGGTAACGGTGGAGAAAGGGTTGACGAGGACGGTGGCGATTAGCCGCGGGCGATGGCGGCTTTGCGGAGAATCAGGGCAGCGGCGTCGGCATC
>DAIQNO010000055.1:0-8875 GCA_036788355.1 Opitutales bacterium
CGACGTAGCGGCTCAGCAGGTGGCTGTCGTGCAGCTTTAGGTGAAGGGTGATCTGATCGGCGAACTCCAACGAAATCACCTCCTCAAACTGCCCCCCGGAAAGCTCCAGTCGCTGCAAACCCCGGAAACGACAGACGCCGTGGGAGAGGTGGACAAGGTAGTCCCCCTCGGCCAGGTCCGCGAAGTCCAGGGCGTCGTCCACCGCCCGTCGCTCGGCCCGACGCCGCCGCTTGGCCGGGAGCTGCACCTTCCGCCGCCCAAAAACCTCCGCCGCCGTCACCCAGACCTCGCCCGCGAGGGTCGAGCTGGTGGCCACGCTCCGGCCATCGGCATCCTCCACGGCAACCAACTTCGCAGCCGCCTTGGACGCCCTTTTTCGCACGGCCGTCGCCACGTTGGGCAACATCGCGCCCACGCGGGTTGCCAACCGAAAGCCATCCACCAGCGGCCCCTCACAGAAGGTCGCGGCCAGCAGCGGACGCCCGACCTCGTCCTCAGCCAAAATCTCCCGCAGCCGCTCCGTTTCGCCGGTCGCCGGCGTGACGAAGTGCAGCCGGTAGCCCTCCGCCTGCCACTGCGCCAAAGTCCCGAAAAACTGACGGCGAGCCCGCTGCTCACTCTCGGTGCGGGCCAGGCCCAGTGAGTCCGCATCCGCAAAGGGCCGGTAGGCATCCAGCCCCTCCGAAACCACTTCGCCGGTCGGAACGCCCTCAAAAAGGCCGCCACCCTCACTCTCGAAGGCCGTCAAGCCCACCCAGTGGTCGGGGAAAGTGGCTCGGGCGTCCAGGACGTGCTTGAAGTTGCCCGAGGGAGCCGCCATCCGCTCCGGGTAGGTGAAAACCGCTGGGGCCAGACGGGCCAAGCGGGCTGGCTCCAGCAAGATCCAGCAGACCCGCTCCGGGAGGTAGTCCAGCAGCGTCGAGCCGCGCCCACCACCCCACGGCGTCGCGTCCGGGCCTGCCTCCAGCGGTGCCGAGGCCAGCAACGTCACCCGCGAAAGATCGCCCAACGTCCGCTGGGTCGTCGGGTCAAACTCCCGCAGACTCTCGACCTCATCGCCAAAAAAGTCGATCCGCACCGGCGCCGTGGCGTTCAACGGGTACACATCCACCAAGCCGCCCCGCACGGCAAACTGGCCCGGGGCCTCGCAGACAACCTCGTTGGCATAACCATACTCACTGCCGAGCTGACGCACAAACTCCGCAAAGTTCAACGACTGCCCACGCTCAATCGCCAGTTGACTCTGCTGGAGCACCTGCGGCCTCGGGGCCACCTGAAGCAGCGTCTCCGGCGTCGCCGCCAACACCACCGGTGCCTCTGCCGTTGCCTCCTTCACCACCGTCAACGCCGCCACCAAGTCGCACTGTCGCTCAAAAAGACGCGGATCATCGGCATCGAGCTCCCGGACATCGGGCAGGTAACGAAGCGTCAAACCTCCGGTCACCTTGACCTCAGTCGGATTCCCCCCCTCCCGTTCCGCAAAAAAGTTGAAGCCGTTGGCCCAAGCCTCCAACGCGGCTGTGTTTCCCGCCAACAACACCGTCACCGGAGCCGCCGCCTGCGCCCACCGCGACGCTGCCCATGCCGGGGCCGCGGGAAGGGCCACCCCTACCCAATGCTCGGCCCGTGCCGAAGCTGGCAACACCGCCGCGATCATTCCACGCGCAGCATTCACCCAAAGCCGCCCCCACCTCAAGCCCCGACCACCGATTTCGCATTTTCCGACCCGTCATCAGCCCCAAAAGGATCCTTCAGCCCCAGCCCCCGGCCATCGTGCCGGCGCCGCTAATCTTGGTTCTTGACGACCCCACTCTCGATAATTCCCGCTCCGATGGCGTAGCGGGTCAGTCCAGCAGTGTCGTGGATGTTCAATTTACGCATCAGATTGGTGCGGTGTTTTTCCACGGTTTTGATGCTGATGGCCAGCTCAGGCGCGGTTTCCTTATTGGCCTTGCCCTCCGAAATCAGTTGCAGCACCTCCGCTTCCCTAGGGGTCAGCGGCGAGCGCTTCTTCGGGATGCTCGCGGGGCGAAAGGCGGTCTGCGGGTCGCGGAACCGACGCAGGATGGCCTCGCTGAACGAGCCCCGGCCCGCGTGAACTTCGCGGATGGCATGGGCCAGAGCGGTTCCGGGGGCCTGTTTCAGCACAAAGCCCGCCGCTCCCGCGTCCAGCGCCCCCTCCACGTAGGCGTCGTCACCATGGGCCGACAGGACCAGCACGCGGCAGGACGCACTCGCTGCGGTCAGTTGGCGGCACGCCTCCAGCCCGTTGAGCAGCGGCATCGCAATGTCCATCACCACCACGTTGGGGCGCAGGCGCTTAACGGCCTCGACCGCCTCACGCCCACTGCCTGCCTCCGCCACAATTTCGAAGTCAGGAACGCCCTCCAGCAACTTCTTGATCCCCTCGCGCACCACGAGGTGGTCTTCGGCCAAGACAAGGCTAATGCGGCTACTCATGGGCTTTGACTGTTTCTTTAGAGGGTTCTGCGGGGCTACTTTTCGCTAAAGGGACGCGCACGGAGACCACGGTGCCCTTTCCGGGGTTGGAGGTCAGCACCAGCCGCCCGCCAACCATTTCCGCCCGCTCCCGCATCCCAATCATCCCGAGGCGCTTGGGCTTTCGGCCTCGGTATTGGCCCATCACGTCAAAGGCTTTACCATTATCCGCAATTTCCAGAATGATGCTTCGCTGGGTCTGCCGCAGGGTCAGGCGCACCTCGCTGGCTTCTGCGTGTCGGGCCACATTCATCAAGGCCGCCTGCGCGATGCGGTAGAGCACCACCGCCACCGCGTCAGTGACCTGCTCCACCTCTTTCGGAAGGTTGACCTGCACCGTAATCGGGTTCTGCTCCGAAAAATCCCGCACACACACCCGCAAGGCAGCCACTAAGCCGAGGTCGTCTAACCCCGCCGGGCGCAGTGCCATCGCAAAACGGTGGACACTCTTCACCGACTGCTCCACCAGGGCCTGGGTTTCCAGGATCTTACTCTCCATGCGCGCCTTTACCACCGAAGCTTCCGCGGCGAGGGATAAAAGGTGGAAGTTGATCGCCACCAGGGTCTGGGCAATCTCATCGTGCAGGTCGCGGCTGATCCGTTTTCGCTCCTCCTCCTGGGCATTCAAAACCTGGTGGGAAAGCGACCGTAGCTGCGCCAACATCAACTTCGACTCGGCCAGCATCCGGCTCTGCCGCCGCTTGCTTTCCCGCAGTTTGCGTTCCACCGATCGCCTCCGGGCAATCTCCTCCTCCAGCGCGGCAACGCTTTCCCGCAGAGCCTCCGAGCGGATCTGTTCCTCGGAAACCAGCTTCGCCGCCGTCAGATCGGTGAGCACCGCAAAGCAAAGCGCCTTCCCTCCCTCGGTCAGGATCACCTTTTTGCCCTGAAGCGAAGCCCAGACGTAATTGCCTTCACCACGAGTCAGAGCCACCTCGCAAGTCAGGTCTTCAGAATTGGCGAGCACCTCCCCTTAAAACTCCGTGAACACCCCGACGCTCTCGGGGGCCACAAAACTTGAAAAGGAACGATTGATGAGGCGTGACCGATCCAGGCTTAGCATCGCCGCACCGGAGAGGTTGGCGGCCTGGATCCGCGCATCGGCATCAATCGTAAAGTAGCCAACCGGCACAAAATCATAGAGGTCACGGTATCTTTCCGCCTGTAATTTTAGACGGTCGCGAGCCTCCACTAACTCCGCATTCTTCACTTCGAGCTCAATTTGAGGATCCAATTTTTCCGGAGCGTTCATAAACGCCTCAGGAATCGAGTGCGGCCTTTCATCCCACCAGAACGACCCCCTCAGCCCTCATCCGCAAGGCAATAAACCTACGGTCTTTCCCCACCGCTTCCCCACAAAAAACGGCCCGCCACGGCACTCCTTAGGAGCAACCGAAGCGAGCCGTGAACGTCTCCACAGTCCCTGGCGACCCCTCGTTCTAGCTTTTTACTGCCGACGGCGGAGGCCCGCCCATCCTGCCAAGACGCCCAGGATCCACTGGCCTCCCGCTGCCGAGGGTTCCGGAATCGGCATCACCACCGCGTTGCCGTCCAGAGTGACCGCCGTCTGCGCCAAAAGCCGCCCATTGACGGAGGCCCCCGTCAACGCCGCAATATCCGTGGCCGTAAGCAGATTCCCCTCAAAATGGGAGTTCGTCCCTAAAGTTGCGCCTTCTGCCGACTGCCAGAAAATGTTGTTCGCCGCCGCCCCATTGCTCAGCACAACGGTCGCGCCGGATGCCAACACCAGGCGATTATCCACCTGAAAAATCCAGACCGCGTCGCTATCTCCGTCGCCATCCAGCGTGACCGACCCCGCAATGGTCACGGCAGTCGTCCATTTATGAAGACCCGCCGCAAAAGTCTGGCCATTCAAACTACCCCCAAAAAGGTTTAGGGTATCCGGATTTGGCCTTCCGGCTGCGTCCGTATATGCCACACCAAGGTCGCTCATCGCCGTGGTGAGTATCGAGGGCGTCGGCACGGCGTAATCGGCAGCCAAGATCCGCCCAATCACGAATGGAGAACTAGAAAACGCGCCCGAAGAGTCCAAAACTTGGGCAAATCCGGTCATGTCGCTGGCCGCCGCAGGGCTGATCCCGACATCGCCGACGATCGAGGTCGTTCCCGTCAGGGTAATGGCCGATTGAGCCAGCACGGCAAAATGGCCAGCGCCGCCGAGATCAACCTGCAGCACGGCGGACACCGGACAGAGCGTGGCCGCCAGGACGGTGGCGACACCAATAATTGCAAAGGGAGGAGTGAAGTAAGTCATCGACCTAATTATAACCAAAAATTACCCCAATCTACAAGGATATTACCCTACTGTTGATTCAATAATAATATACTCCATCTACCTTAGATATCATGAAACAACGTGGGACTAGACCCCATTGAGGGAACCCCGCCATTGGTCTAAGGTTCAAATGCGCGAAACGCCCCCTCAACTGCTTAATACCGATTCAACCGCTGCTCTCCTTTCCGTATTATGAGTCTCCAGACCCACATCGCCCGCCGCCTTCAGCATCGACTGCCGCCCAACCCGCAATCAAAAAAAGTCACCGACTTCGTTGATCTGCGAACCAGCGTCGTGATTGCTGAGGACAACAATTCGCTTCGCGATTTGCTGGTCTATTTGCTCACCGCCAAAGGCTACACTGTACGCTGTGCAGACGACGGTGAGAGCGGATGGGAAAGCATGTCTTCGGCACCGTTCGACCTGCTAATTACCGACCACGACATGCCCCGCCTCACCGGTCTAGACCTCCTGAGGCGGATGCGGGCATCATCGTTAACGCATCCCGTTATCCTGATGTCGGCCAATCTTCCTCGGCAAACAGCAGAGATGGAAAACCTCTTAACGCCGGGAGCCGTCCTAGCCAAGCCCTTTTCCATCTCCGCCCTCGCACCGATGATCGAAAACCTTCTAAATTACACCCATTCGAGCCCTCGGATGCCGAGAAAACTACATCCTGAACCCGATAAAATCACCACGCTCAGCGGTAGTTTTTGACGAAAAAACCGGGCGGCCAGCGGTTCCTTAAAACCGTTGACCGCCCGTTGGGTGTTATCTGCTGATAGCAGCGTCGGGAATGGGGAAAGGTATCACTTTCCGCAAACTCGCGAGTTTGCGTTAGTGGTTGCGGATCAGCCCAAAGACGGCAACGGCTGACAGCACGACGCCGCTAATCAGGAGCCAGATTGCCTTATCCGAAGGACTCCCGGTAAAAAAGCGGGAGACATCGGAACTAAACGAATCGGTGGCACTAATGCCGAAGATAATCAGGACTACCCCAGCCACGAGGCAACCGACCAATAAGATGTTGATGGGATTCATGGGGTTAGAGGATGCGGCGGCCTTGAATCAGTCGCACCAGAATGATGACGACCGCAATGACCAGCAGGACGTGAATGAACCCGCCCATGGTGTAGCTGCTGACGAGGCCGAGCAGCCACAGAATGATAAGAACGATGGCAATGGTATAGATCATGTGTTGATAAGGGTTTAAGGTGATCTTAGGGCAGTATAGGGTCGTTTAGCAGGAGCTGCTTGTGCGAACATCATCAGCAGACGGTAGGTGCCGCCGATGGTGCCCTGTCAGCTATCGCAATTCATAACTTAAAATGATTAACTCTAGTCCGGATGAATCAGGGTGCAACGGTGTCGCTGACCCACTGGCGAGCATCATTGAGGCTGCTTTTGACGTTCTCATAGATTTCATGGGTATTATTCTTCACTTGTTCCCAGGTGGAAGCGTTAGCATTTTTCACATCGTTGATGTTGCTTTTGAGCAGTCCAGCCTGACTGCGGAGTTTTTTCAGGCGATCCTCAGCCGCCGCCTTCGTGTCTCCGGTAGTGCGCTGGACAGTGCGGCCCAGTTCTTCGATGTTGTTCTCAATGGCGACCAACTCTTTTTCCATTGAGGCGATAAACTGCTCCTTTTGCTCGTAGGTGTAGGCCTTGAAATCGCGTGCAGCCTCGGCAATGGCATCCTGCGTGCGGTCCGCTTGCCGCTGGGCAGATGTGGCTAGAGAGTCACTGCTGGCATCATTGGAAGGCTTGCAGCCTGCGCCAATCGCGAGGGCACCGAGCACCACGGGGAGAATCAATTTAGAAAGAATCATCCCATCAGCATAACCGAAACTGCCCCTCTCGGTAATGGGGTGATTTACCACCATTGACTACGCAGAACGTCGAAACCGCCGAGGCTGGGCCATAGCACCAACCAGCCAACAAATCCCCACCCCCGACGCCCCAACCGCGAATGCCCCGGCCAATTACGCCCTCGACAGAACCATTGACTAAACCCGCGCTTTGCAGACACTGAAAGGGTGTCGGCTAGGGATGACTTGCATCCGGTTCTGCTGGCTGAGGCAAAAGCTCGTTTTGGGAAGGTCGCATTGACAAAAATCCCAGCCAAACTACGGTCTTAATGCTCTTGCTTGAGGTCTTGCTTGAAGCATTAAAGCCCTGGCCGGGGGGCCTTAGATTGGGCTGAGGATGATTTTCTGATAATTTTCGAAAATAGTTCTTGCGCCGGTTGGGTTTTGCTGATGCTCTCCACGGCAGTCCACCGCCGGGCAGTAGCCCTTGGCGTGTTTTGTTGGCATTTCGGCTGACACGGGCTCCTGATTCGGTCTCCTTCGATGAGTGATTGATTTGGGTAAGTCATCACATCATCGAGGTTCCCGCGCCAAAATTGACGGCCTATAAGCCGTTGCGGGTAGAAAAGATTGGATTATGGAAGAGACCCTCACCTTCGAGGCAATGCCTCTGGCTGAACCGCTCAAGCGGGTTCTGGCTGAAAAAGAATATGTCACGCCGTCGTTGATTCAGGCGCAGGCCATCCCGCACCTGATTGCGGGCCGCGACCTGATGGGCGTGGCGCAGACGGGCACGGGTAAGACGGCGGCCTTTGCGCTGCCGATCTTGCATCGCATCCTGGAGGCACCTCGCCGCCCGCGCCAGCACTGCTGCCGGGCCTTGGTGCTGACCCCCACGCGGGAATTGGCCGAGCAGGTCACCCAGGCCTTCATTGGTTACGGGAAATACCTGAAGCACCTCAACGTGGCCCAAGTTTACGGTGGCGTGGGCTTTAGCCCGCAAATCCGGGCCATGAAGCGCGGCGTGGACGTCCTGGTGGCCTGCCCTGGCCGGCTCCTGGACTTGCACGAGCAAGGCTTCGTCGATTTCAGCGACCTGGACTTTCTGGTGCTCGATGAAGCGGACCGGATGCTCGACATGGGCTTTATCCATGACATCCGGCGCATCTGCGAAGAGCTGCCGCCGACCCGCCAGACGCTGTTTTTCTCGGCGACCTTGTCACCGGAAGTGACCCGCCTCGCTGCGGGCATCCTCAATGACCCGGTGGATATCCGCGTGACGCCGAAGGAGACCACGGCGGATCGGCTGGACCACCGCCTTTGCTTCCTTAATGCGGAGGACAAGCCGGAATTGCTTCAGTGGCTGTTGACCAATCACCTGGAACGCCCAGGTCGCAACCTGGCGCTGGTGTTTAGCCGCACTAAGCACGGTGCGGACCGGATTGCGACCACGTTGGCCCGGGGCGGCATCCGCGCCGAAGCCATCCACGGCAACAAGTCGCAGAACGCCCGCCAACGCGCTTTGGAGAACTTCCGCGCTGGCAAGGCTCCCGTCTTGGTGGCCACCGACGTGGCTGCCCGCGGGATCGACGTCAAGGACGTGACGCTGGTGGTCAACTTCGACCTGCCCAACGAGGCAGAGTCCTACGTTCACCGAATCGGGCGGACGGCGCGTGCCGGGGCCGAGGGCTTCGCACTGTCGTTCTGCACCGCCCAAGACCGGAGCGAACTGTCGGCCATCGAGCGCCTCCTAAAGGCCGAAATCCCGGCCTTTGATGAGCACCCCTTCCACCAGGAGACGGTGGCGGCCCGCCGCCACCAGCGCGGTGGCAGCAGCGGAGCCGGTGCCCGCTTTGGACGCGGACGGCCCCCGCAACGCCAAGGTTCTGGCGGTGGCGGTTACGGCGGCAATTTTCGCCCCCGCAGCCCATCGGGTGCCCCGCGTGCCGGCGGCTACGCCCGCGGTCGCTAACCGATCACCGAGGAGGTGCACGGCATTCAATGCCGCACCTTTCCACCAGGCCGGGGATCCTTTCCCCGGCCTTTTTCATGTCCGCAGTGAACCGATTTTACCGCTCAAAAATGGCAGTTGTTATCATAAATCCAAACATGGAACGCCGATGAATACGCGAGATATTGAGAATGCCAACCTTAGGTCTAGTTTTTCCACTTAGCCTGACGTAAGCGAATAGACCTAACGCCTTCGGCGACCGGGTGGCGAAGACCACCCTGACCGGCACCACCTATTTTCTGGTTGACCGCAATAACCTTA
>DAIQNO010000055.1:8885-10519 GCA_036788355.1 Opitutales bacterium
ACGACTTCAAGAATCGGTTGATTCGCCGCGTGAAAGCCGATGGCGATGTCATTGATACTACCTACAACGCGATGGGCGATCGGGTTGCGAAGGCCACCCCCAACGGCACCACCTATTTTCTAGTTGACCGCAACAACCTGACCGGCTATGCACAAGTTGTTGAGGAGCTCATCGGCCCCTCCAGTTCTTTGACTGTCGAGCGCACCTACACCTACGGCCTCGATCTCATCTCGCAACACCAGCTCCTCCCTCCCGGAGCCCTCCAAGCCTGGCTCAACGGCACGAGCAACACCGAGCCCACCTGGGCCACGTCTTACTACCTCTACGACGGCCTAGGCACTGTCCGAGCCCTCGCCGATGACGAAGGTTTCATCACCGACGCCTATTGGTACGACGCCTTCGGCGTCTTGATAAATATTGTCGGAACTACCCCTAACGTCTACCTCTACACCGGCGAGCAATGGGATGCCGACCTAGGAATGTATTTCCTCAGAGCTAGGTATCTGAATCCGGAGACGGGAAGATTCCATACCTTCGACACATACGAGGGCCGTCATAGCGATCCGCTGAGCCTGCACAAGTATTTGTATGCACACGGTAATGGTGTGATGTTTGTTGATCCGAGTGGCAGAGCTGCTATTGGAATTTCTCAACCAGTCGCCATTTTAGGGGTGATTGGAATGCTTTCAAGATCTCTCGTTGTGTCGATTCGATTCATTGTACCGACGTCGAATAGAACATTAATTAACGCAGCATTCGCCACCGCAGTGGCGATTCAGATTCACGTTCTTGCACAGAAAGCTGGCGAACAAAAGCAGATCCATGACACTGCGAGAAACGTGGGGGTTCGCGATTTGCGGGGCTTCCGAAAGTGGGTGGAGAGAAACAAAAAGCCAGATGGACGGCGTCCAAATCAGAATTATACATTTGCAGAACTTGTAGAACTGGCTGAGCAATATCTAGAAGAAGGGGGATATTAAATGGAAACTGTCGTAGAATCTGTTCTTAAACATCTTAGCAGCGTTGAGACAGCAGGCTTAATGGGAGATAGTTTGCGGATTGGATTTATTGGATATTCTCTTACGATTGATCCGGCTTGGAGAATTTCGCTTAATGATCTGCCTGTTTTTAGCGCAGAGTGCGTATTACGGGATAGCATCCCAGAGGATTTTTTAGAGGTACAGAAAATGCTAATTGGCCATAAAATCACCTCTCTACAATGTTCAAGGACAAATGATTTTAAGATTCTCTTTGACTCTGGTCTATTGTTGGAAAGCTTCAATACGACTTTTGTCACGCGCAAATCTATGATGTGCTCGGCCAGCCTCCTTGCCGACACAGAATGTTTGTATGTAACATTTTTCTCTGACGGGTGTATAATAGAACGGGGAGCAGGAGATCACTTGGTTACGTAGAGGCTGCCCGGAAGTGGTTAATATGAGTATACCATTTCTGGACAGCCTCTAATCAAACATTCAGCTTTTCCGCCAACGACGGGCTAACTACCGACACCTACGATGCCAATGGTAACACCTTAGCTTCGAGTTCCGGCACCGATATTTATGACTACAAAAACCGCTTAATCCGCCGCGAAAAGCCGCACAGCGAAGTCATCGACATCACCTACAACGCGA
>DAIQNO010000056.1:0-10412 GCA_036788355.1 Opitutales bacterium
TCCTCGGAGATTTCGGGATACAGCGGGAAGCGGTGGAGGAGGTCTTGCACCTGGCCGAAGACGCTGGCACGGGTCGTCTCGTCGAGGGTGAACTTCGCGCGGGAGGCTTCCCCACTTTTCAAGGTCGCCGGGCGAGTGTTCCGGCAGACTTCGGTGGCCAGGCGGGCGATTTCGTGCATTTCAGCCGGCCCCATGCCCAACGTGGTGGTCGCGGGCGTGCCAAGACGCAGTCCGCTGGTATACCACGGCCCGTTGGGGTCAAAGGGCAGTGCATTGCGGTTCAGCGTAAAGCCCGCGCTACGCAGCGCGTCCTCCGCCTGGCGTCCCGTTAATCCGAGCGTCTCGGCGACATCGACCAGCACAATGTGGTTATCCGTGCCACCCGTCAGGACCGACATCCCCGCCGACAGAAATCCCTCCGCCAAGGCGCGGGCGTTATCGACGACCCGCTGGGCATAGGCGCGAAACTCCGGCCGGTTGGCCTCCTTGAAGGCCACGGCCTTGGCCGCGATAACGTGCGGCAGCGGGCCACCCATCACCGCCGGGCACGCCTTATCGACGTAATCGGCCAGTTCCTTCTGACACAACACGATGCCGCCCCGCGGCCCGCGGAGCGTCTTGTGGGTCGTTGACGTCACAATGTGCGCGTGGGCCACCGGATTTTCATCACCGGTAAAGACTTTTCCGGCGACCAAGCCGCTAAAGTGGGCCATATCGACCATCAAGACCGCCCCAACCTCGTCAGCAATTTCCCGGAACCGACGGAAGTTGATCGAGCGCGGGTAAGCGCTGTAACCGGCCAGCAAAATCAGTGGCCTGACCTCGCGCGCCTGCTTCAGAATAACGTCGTAATCGAGCCGCTTGGTCGTCGGATCCACGGAATAGTGGTAACTCTCGAACATCTGGGCCGAGATATTGAAACGATAGCCGTGGGTCAGGTGGCCCCCGCAGTAGTAGTCCAGCGCCAGCATCCGCTCCCCGTGCATCAACTCGCGCAGCTCCTTCCAGTCGGCCAATGAGCACTCATTGACGCTCTTAAGCTGCCGGGCGGCCAGAAACTTATCCTGCACCTTCCAGGCCAGAATCGCCGCAAAAGCGATGAGATTGGCGTCCGCCCCCGAGTGCGGCTGCACGAAAGCGTGGTCGCAACCGAAAAGCTCGCGGGCCTGGAAGGCGGCCTCGCTTTCGACGGCATCAACATTATCACAACCGGCGTAAAAACGGTGTTCCGGGTAGCCCTCCGCGTATTTATCGGTGAACCAGTTACCCATCGCCAGCTGGGTCGCGAAAGAGGAGTAATTCTCACTGGCAATCAGCTTCAGGCTCGACCGTTGGGCGCGTAGCTCGGCGATGATGGTCTCGACCACCTTCGGCGACTGGGTGCCGATATGATCGAGTGCCGCGTAATACGCCGCTGGAGCTGACTGCGGGGCCTTTCCGTGCAACGATTCGAGATACTTCACCAGGTAGGAAGACATCCCGTCACCGTGGCCAATAAACTTTCTTCGGTCAAGTAGCCCCTCACAATATCGCCAAAGCGCCAAAAAAACGCCCCGCCGGCCCGTTGTGTCTCCGCGGCCGGCCCGTTACCCGCAGGCCATCGTCAGTTGCGTCACCGAAACAGCGGCCCACGCCGCCAAAGCTCCCCCACCGCCCGCGCCCGGTGGCTGAGGGTGTTCTTCACGGATTCCCCAAGCTCCGCCATGGTTTCAGGATAACCGTCCGGCTGAAAAATCGGATCGTAGCCAAAACCATGCTGACCGCTGGGTGCCGAGCGGATTGAACCCTCACAGCGCCCCGTAAAGACCCATTTTTCTGGGCCTCGGCAGAGCACCAGCGTGCAGGTGAAAGCCGCTCGACGGGCTTCCGTCGGCACCCCAACCATCGCCGCCAACAGCTTGGCGAGATTCTCCCGATCCGTCGCCCCGACCCCGGCATACCGCGCCGAAAAGAGGCCCGGAGCCCCGCCCAGAGCCTCAACCTCCAGCCCGCTATCGTCCGCGAGCACCCAGACATCGCCCGGCAGCAGCCTCTGGGCCGCCCGCGCCTTCAGCTCGGCATTGCCCGCATAACTGTCCGCCGTCTCCTCGACTCCCGGCATTCCCGGAACCCCCGTGATGGAGAAGGGAATAAAACTCCCACCAAGCCGCGCCGCATCCACGCCGAGAATCTCAAAAATCGTTGTAAACTCTGCGACTTTATGGCGGTTGCCCGTCGCGATAAAAATGGTCTTCATGGCTGACAGGGTGGCCCTCAAGCCAAACAACGGCGTCGGCCCGGCGGTCCTGGTGGTTTAGTTATCGAAAAAGGCTCCTAAAGGAAAGAAATGATGCACCGATCGGCTCTGTCAACAACCGCGAGCCAAGCTCGCCGGGGAGTCGCGTTGAAGCGCCGAGGGGGTCGCATTGAAGCGCAATCCGGACGGGTTGACTCGGCAGGGTTCAAACCGGGCGCGGGATTTTCACCAGCGGAGTTTCTTGCCTGCCCAGACGCCACCGACCTTCTGGACAAATTGACGCACGGAGTTGAGGCCATGATCTGGAGGGACGGGCGTGGCTAAAGCGTGCGGTGGTCAAAATTATCCATCTTTCGGTGCTAATTTTGGCTTGGCACGCGCACTGCTTTACAAGATTGCTCGTGTGCTGGTCTAGGATTTTCTGGGCTATGCTCCCTAAACTAACTTACTAACCCTCCGTTTTGGCCCTTTGCGGCTGAACCCTCCGCTTCCCTCTTTTATGCCCAAGTATAAGCTCGAATACATCTGGTTGGACGGCTACACTCCAGTCCCGAACCTTCGCGGTAAGACGCGCATCGCCAACGAGGCCCCAACCTGCGTGGAAGATCTACCGATGTGGGGCTTTGACGGCAGCTCGACCAAGCAAGCCGAAGGCCACAGCAGCGATTGCGTTCTCAAGCCAGTCGCACTTTACCCAGATGCGGGCCGCAGCAACGCCTTCATCGTGATGTGCGAAGTGATGATGCCCGACGGCGTCACCCCGCACCCATCCAACATGCGGGCCACCATTGTCGATGACCCCGAAACCTGGTTCGGCCTCGAACAAGAATACTTCCTTTACCAAGACGGTCGCCCGCTGGGCTGGCCGACGGACGGCTACCCGGCCCCTCAAGGGGAATACTATTGCGGCGTCGGCACGCGCAATGTTGGCACCATCGCCCGCGAAATCGTCGATGAGCACCTCGAGCTCTGCCATGCCGCCGGGATCAACCACGAGGGCATCAACGCCGAAGTGGCCAAGGGCCAATGGGAGTTCCAGATCTTTGCCAAGGGCTCGAAAACCTGCGCCGATGACATCTGGACTGCCCGCTACCTGCTGATGCGCCTCTGCGAGAAATACGAGGTCAACGTCTGGTGGCAATGCAAGCCTTACCAAGGTGACTGGAACGGCTCCGGCATGCACTGCAACTTCTCGACGAAGTATATGCGCGAAGTCGGCGGTAAGGAGTATTTCCTCAAGCTGATGGACGCTTTCGATAAGAACCGCGAAGAGCACATCGCCGTTTACGGACCAGATAATCACCTCCGCTTGACCGGCCTCCACGAAACCCAGTCCATCGATAAGTTCTCGTGGGGTATTGCTGACCGCGGTGCCTCCATCCGCGTGCCGCACAGCTTCGTCAACAACGGCTGGAAGGGCTACCTGGAAGACCGCCGCCCGAACTCCGCTGGCGACCCCTACCAAATCTGCTCCCGCGTCCTCAAGACCATCGCTGAAGTCCCCACCGTCTAGGCGGTGCACTTCGTGCGAGCTTTTTACGATCGAAGCATTTCCGCACTGCTTGCAAATCGGCCCTTTTTCCACCGCGGAAAAGGGCCTTTTTGCGTCTATAGTGGCCAAAGTCGAGAGATTGCGGTTGTCTTGGCCAAAAATCCGCGTTGACTGCCGGGATGCTGAATACCGCCCTCCCCACCGCAACTACTGAGATAGACATCGAGACCTTCCCGAACCCCGGCCTGGGTAACCCCTACCTGATTCAGCACGTCGCGGAAGAGTTCACTAGCGTCTGCCCAAAAACCGGACATCCGGACTTTGGCACCGTCGTTCTCACCTACCAGCCCGGCGATTGCTGCATCGAGCTCAAAGCCTACAAGCTCTACCTCCAAGGCTTCCGACAAAAAGGTATCTTTTACGAGGCCGTCACCAACGAGATTTTCGAGACACTCTGGACCTTGCTGACCCCCCGCTGGCAACGCCTGGAAACCCTCTGGCGGCCCCACGGCGGCATCCGCAGCAACTACCTTGTCGAGCGCTGCCAACCCGGCCACACCGCCCCTGCCACCCCGCTCTTCGGCTTTTCCCGGTAGTCGCTTTCAGGTGGCCTATCCGGCCCGATTATCGGTAGCACCTTCGCTCAACTCCGTTTTTCCCGACCTCTCCGGGGAAGCGGAGTATGAAGACGGGGGCACGTTTCCGAACAACACCGTTTTCCGAGGTGCCCCATCCCCGCCAACGCCTGTTTTCAAGCCTATTTATGACTTGGCGGCGGGATGGGGGCGTAGGCGGCGGCGAGTTCGGCGATGCGGTCCATGACTTCCGGAGTCAGCTTGTCGAGATCCCCCAGTGCAAGGAAGTTTTCTTCGAGCTGAGTGACCTTGGTGGCTCCCAGGATGATGGTGCTGACATGGGGGTTCTTTGCACACCACGCGAGGGAGAGCCGAGTCAGGGTGGTGCCGAGGTCGGAGGCCAGCGCAGCTAATTGCCGGCAGAGGACGATGATCTGCGGCCCCTCGGGGCTTTCATAACGGGCTCGGAGCCACTCATACCCAGGGAGATTAAGCCGAGAGTCAGCGGGAATCCCGTGATTATACTTTCCCGTGAGCCAGCCGGAAGCCAGCGGCGACCAGATCGTCGTGCCGAGGCCAAAGTCCCGATACAGCGGGAGATAGTCGGCCTCGACCCTCTGGCGGTGCAGCAGGTTGTATTGAGGTTGCTCCATCGTTGGCGCCACCAGGTGGCGCTCACGGGCGATCAGGTGGGCTTGGGTGATCTCCTGGGCACTCCATTCCGAGGTGCCCCAATAGAGCACCTTGCCTTGGCGGACCAAGTCACTCATGGCCTCCACGGTCTCCGCAATCGGGGTGTCGGGGTCGGGCCGATGGGCAAAATAGAGGTCCAGATAATCCACCCGCAGTCGGCGAAGGGCGGCGTGACAAGCCTCGATGACGTGCTTACGTGAAAGGCCGAGCTGATTGGGCTTTTTTCCGCCCCAGAAGACCTTACTGGAAACCAGGTAGGTGCTGCGATCCCAGCCCTTTTCCGCCAATACCGCCCCCATTACCTCCTCGGCTCGGCCCTGCTCGTAGCCCTCGGCATTATCGAAAAAGTTCACCCCCGCATCATAGCACGTCTGCATCAGGGCGGCGGCGGCCCCGGTATCCAGCAACTTGGCAAAGTTCACCCACGCCCCATAAGAAAACAGGCTCACCTGCACCCCCGCAGAACCCAACCTTCGATATTCCATCATTGGAAAAGGGTCCTGGAAAATCGCGCGGGACGCAAGGGGAAGTTGCCCTGCCTGATCGTCCTCCGATCGAACCGCAGCCGTCGTCTCGCGACCACCGGAGCGGCGGGCCAAAGAATGCCTCGACAACCGCAAGCGCCCTCTTGATGAACATCAGAGATGCCCATCGACGCGCTTCCAAGCGCAGGGCTAACCTGGGAACGACGGCGACCATAAGACAGACGCTGAATAGAGGGTGCTGGCAGGCCCCTCCCGGTCAAGAGTGGGCGACGGATGGTCATTTCTTTGGGACTTCTCATCGGTTGATGGTCTCTCAGCCATCTGCAGCCGCAGGTTCTTTCCAGGTCAGCCTCCGGAGGGCCTTTCACCACCCTACGGCGTTGAGCACGAGGCCGAGGGCGGCACTGGTGGCGAGGATCGGCACGAGGCCGAGGCGAAACCGGATCAAGGCGATGGCGGCGGCCACGCCGATGACGGCCACGGGGATGTCGAGCCGGCCGGGCTCGGGCAGCAGGGCCGCCTGGCCAAAGATCACGGCAAGGTTGGCCATCACGCCGACGACGACAGCAGTGATCCCCGCCAGGGCCGCCCGCACCGGTGGAATCTCGCCGAGCTGCTCTACGTAGGGGCCGCCGAGAAAGATCCAGAGAAAGCAGGGCGCGAAAGTGGCCCAGGTGGTGACGAGGAAGCACAGCGTCGCAGCAATCCAGGGGGCCAGGGCACCCGGTTGCTGCCAGCCGCCGAGAAAGCCCACCCAGGGCAGCACCATGATCAGTGGACCCGGCGTGCTCTCCGCCAGAGCCAGCCCGGCCATCATCTGCGACGGTGAAAGCCACTGGTGGGTTTCAACCGCCTGTTGGGCGACGTAGGGCAGCACCGCGTAGGCTCCGCCAAAGGTCACCACCGCAGCCTTGCTGAAAAAGACACCCTGAACTGCCGGAGTGCTCCCCCAACCGAGCAGGGCGCCGACACCCACCAGAGGCGCCCACCACACCACCAGCCCAACCAGCAAAACCAGAGCGGACTGGCGGAAGCTCGGTCGCCGCAGCACCGGCAACGTGAGACACGACCGGGCCGTTAGTCCGCCACCCCCGGAGTTCGGGGCCGCAATACCGTGACCTGCCGAAAGCTGGGACGCGATCGGAGCGCAGGAAAATCGGTGCCGCGCCAAGCCTAGAAGCCCCCCGGCAGCCAAGATCAGCCAAAAAGGCCACTGAAGAAAGTAGATGGCGATAAACGCCGCCAAGGCCAGACCCCAGGCCCCCGGCCCCGCCAACGCGCGACGCCCCAGACGGGTCAGCGCCAGCAACACCGCTGCCAGCACCGCCCCCTGGAGCCCCCGGAAAGCCGCGGCAACCCAGCTCAGGCTCTGGCCCTCCAGATACAACCAGGCCAACAGGATCAGCACCGCCATCGAGGGCAGGATAAACAGCCCTCCGGCGGCCAGCCCTCCCCGCCAGCCGTGCAGACGCCAACCGAGGTAGGTGGCCAGTTGCTGCGCTTCCGGCCCAGGCAGCAGCATCGTGAAGTTCACCGCATGGAGAAAATGCTCATCACTAAACCACCGACGCCGCTCGACCACCTCCCGATGCATCATCGCAATCTGCGCCGCCGGCCCACCGAAGCTCGTCCAACCCAGCTGCCACCAATAGGAGACCGCCTCGCCCAGTGAAGGCAGCGCTCGGCGGTTCCCACCGACCCCCGTCGGGAGCCCGCCGGGGGAAGTGGAGATCGCAGAGGGCCCAGGGATCGGGAAATCAGTGTTCATTCGCCCACCCTACCAGAAAAGGCCCTCCGTGTCGCGACCTCACATCACTCCAGTGGCTCCAGAGCCAAACTTTTTACAAAAAGCTGATGGTCAACGCTTTAGCACGTAGGGAAAAGTGGTGACAACGCGCCGAGGTGTCTCGCCTGACGACCCCAAGCCCGCCCGCAGGCCGCCGACGCCACCCAAAATCCGCCAAGAGCGAGCCCTCCTCGGGACTAGCATGCGCGCTCATGGGCCACGAGTTCGCGAAGAAAACGTTTCAAAACTGCCCGGAGACGCAGACTGCGCCGTTTTAACCCAGTTCCACAGAGCCTTGGCATCACCGTAAATATATTACTTTTTATCTTGCAGAAGTCGGCCTGGTATATATATTATATATAGATGGGCGGCCTTCTGGTGCCACCTTAATCCTCAACAAAAACCCCTATGAATCATTCTACCCGCCTTACTTCGCTAGCCGCAGGAACCCTGCTCGCAGTTCTCTCGTAAGCGTCCGCAGTTATCATCTACTCGGAAAACTTCGACAACACCACAAGTGGCAACCAGCCACTGAACACCGTCGGATGGCTCGCCGTCAACGGCTCGACGGCAACGCCATACACCACCAGCAGCACCGCCAACCCGAACCCCCTCGTTGCTAACGGGGAAAGCTCGACAGGCGTAGCCCCCACCGGGTTTCTTTTCCAGTTCCCAACGACCAATGCCGGGCCAGTCTTCTTCTACGACAATGGATTGTCTTTGGGGCAAGTCGCCGGAGTATCCAACGTGGTTGAATCCGTCTCCTTTGCCCTTCGTAACCAATCAACCACTGAGAACGTCCGCGTAGCCTTGGAGTTTGGCGCGGGAAATTGGGCTGTTGCGACCGACATCTTCAACAACGCCTCAAACGCAGTGTGGTCTAATCTTTCGCTGGATGTCGCCTCTGCCTCCTGGAACACCCTCAACTTCGTTCCATCCACGACCCTTTCACTCGGTGCCTCCGCCACCCTTCCGTCTGGCGATCTGAACGGAATCGGGTTTTATCTCACCGACATCACGGCCAACTCACAGGTGCGGATTGATACCGTCAGCGTCAATGCCATTCCCGAGCCGAGCACTGCGGCCTTCTTGGGATTTGGCTTGTTGGCCCTCGTGTTGCGCGCTCGCCGCAACTAATTGATACCTTTCAAGAAACGTCCATTTCCAAGGCGTTCCCACCAAGGGAACGCTTTTTTTTCGGCGAAGACGCAGCAGTATCGCCGGAACGGCCCCGTTCAGCACCCGATTATTTAATAAAAACGATCTAGCGGATTACGACCACGGAGAGACTCCTCTTTGATTTTCCGCATCACGGGATCATCGTCTACCGGCAGTGGCTCCGGAAGGTAACCGTCACTCCACGGGCCGAAGATCGGCTCAATCGGGTCACCGAGGCGCCGTAGAAGCCGAAAGTAAACCGGGGTGAAGGTCGCCAGATCCAGGTAAGTCAGCGTGATGTCGCCCGCCTTGGGCGTCTCCGGCGCGGCCGCCTGCCCGCGTCCGCTGACCTGCGGTCGGTTCACCGCGACATCCTGGGGGTAGTAAGTGGCCATCACGATGTAATTGCTGCCGTTCGGATAGGTCAGCTGCAGCAAGCCCGGCAGACCCGGCAGCAGTGCCCACTTCGTATGCTTGGGGCCGCGCTGCCGGATGGCGATCAGCTCGGCCTCCGTCGGCACCACCTTCTCAAAAACGATGATCCGCACCCCACCATCCGGGAAAAACTCCCAAAATTGCTGCCCAGAATAGTAAAGACCCGCCAGATCCCGCTCGCCAGAACCCATCACCGCCACCTGCCGCCAAAAACCCACCAGCTCCTCCGCTGAAGCCCCTCGCACCGCCAAAACCGGATCGCTTGGAGCCTCGCCTTCTGGCACTTCGGACTCCGCCTCCGAAGACGCAAAAACCGCTTGGCAAACCGCCACGGCCAACAAACTTAGCAACGCTTGGCGGAACATCACCCGAAAATAGTGCATCATTATTCAACATTAAAGAAATCTGCCGGAAGGCCTTGGCCGCCACCATACCCACGCACCCGCACCTGACCACGGCCTAGGCCGAGGCAGCAGCACGCTCGGCCCGACGAGCTGCGATCATCCCAAAAAGGTCGCTTTGCTTGTCTGCGTGATACGAAGACCGCACCAACGCCCCCGATTCGATCACATCAAAGCCCAGCTCCAGGCCAAACCGCTTCCAATGGTCGAACTCCTCCGGCGTCACCCAACGATCAATCGGAGCGTGGTCTTTAGTCGGCTGCAAGTATTGCCCAATCGTCAAAATGTTGCAATCTGCCGCCCGCAGGTCGCGCAAAAGCTGCTCCACCTCCGCGGGCTGCTCGCCGATCCCCAGCATGATGCCGCTCTTGGTGACAAAACCACGGGACTTCGCGTGGCGCAGCACCCACAACGAGCGGTCGTAGCGCGCCGTCTTCCGGATCGGGCGCTGCAGCCGCTCCACCGTCTCCATATTGTGATTCAGAATGTCCGGGCGCGCATCCAGCAACGTATCCAGGTGCTCAACCTGCCCCCGAAAATCGGCCGGCAGCACCTCGATCGCCGTCTCCGGGCACTTATGGCGCACCGCGCGGATCGTCGCCGCCCACACCGCCGCCCCGCCATCCCGCAGGTCGTCGCGAGCCACCGACGTAATCACCACATGCCGCAGATTCATCCGCCGAATCGACTCCGCCACCCGCGCCGGCTCCGCCAAGTCCAACTCCGTCGGGCGCCCCGTCTTCACGTTGCAAAAGCTGCAAGCCCGCGTGCAAACGTCGCCCAAAATCATCACCGTCGCCGTCCCACGACTCCAGCACTCCCCCATATTTGGGCAATTCGCACTCTCGCAAACCGTGTGCAAACGGTGCTCGTCGATGTTCGCCCGCGTCGCGAGGTAACCAGGCCCATTAGGCAACTTGGCCCGCAACCAGGCCGGCTTTTTTCGAGGATCAACAGCCATCGCAGCAAACCCTGACCCACCTTCAGCCCCAACGCAACTGGTTTCCGAAAACCCCCACTCCGACGCGTAACCCCGAGAGATCGAGGCCCCAGAGGTAGGTGGTGTTGAGGGTGCCGTTGCGTAAAGTTACGAGACGGTTCCATTCGTCATAGAGATAGGTGCTGATGCAACAGTTTAATCCCGGAAAGTC